>NZ_JBEZDN010000012.1:85212-92464 GCF_040648315.1 Pseudonocardia sp. NPDC049154 | reverse complement strand
CCGTCTTCGCCGACCGTGGCCTGCCGCCTCATCGCAACCCGGCCCCTGGTCCCCTCCTGCTTGTTAGTGTATTTTGTGTTTTTCTGAAAAATCGCCACTCACGAGGTCAGTGGACGAGCAGGTCGAAGCCCTCGACGTCCTGTGGCTTGCGCGGGCCCGGGCCGATGTACTGGGCCGACGGGCGGACCAGCTTGTTCTCCCGCTTCTGCTCCAGGATGTGCGCCGACCAGCCCGCGGTCCGGGCGCTGGTGAACATCGCCGGCATCATGTGCGGCGGGACCTGCGCGAAGTCCAGGATCACCGCGGCCCAGAACTCGACGTTCGTCTCGATCGGGTGGTCGGGGCGGCGCTCGCGCAGGATCCGCAGCGCGGCCTGCTCCAGCGCGGCGGCCACCTCGTAGCGCGGTGCACTGAGTTCCTGGCAGGTGCGGCGCAGCACGCGGGCCCGGGGGTCCTCGGCCCGGTAGACCCGGTGCCCGAAGCCCATGAGCTTCTCCTTGCGGTCCAGGATGCCCGTGACCAGCGCCTCCGGGTCCCCGGTCTTCTCCACCTCGGCGATCATCGGCAGCACGCGGGCCGGGGCGCCGCCGTGCAGCGGGCCGGACATGGCGCCGATCGCGCCGGACAGCGAGGCCGCGACGTCCGCGCCGGTGGACGCGATCACGCGCGCGGTGAAGGTCGACGCGTTCATGCCGTGCTCGGCGGCGGAGACCCAATAGGCGTCGATCGCCTTGACGTGCGCGGGGTCCGGGTCGCCCTTCCAGCGGACCATGAACCGCTCGGTGATGGTCTTCGCCTGGTCGACACGCGACTGCGGGACGGCCGGGATGCCGATGCCGCGGGCGGACTGGGCGACGTAGGACAGCGCCATGACCGAGGCGCGGGCGAGCTGCTCGCGGGCCTCCTCGACCGAGGTGTCGAGCAGCGGCTGGTAGCCCCAGTGCGGGGCGAGCATGGCCAGGGCGGCCTGCACGTCGACCCGGACGTCGCCGGTGTGGACCGGGATCGGGAAGGGCTCGGCGGGCGGCAGGCCCGGCCCGAACCGGCCGTCGACCAGCAGCGCCCAGACGTTGCCGAAGGTGACCTGCCCGACCAGGTCCTCGATGTCGACGCCCCGGTACCGCAGCGCGCCGCCGTCCTTGTCGGGTTCGGCGATCTCGGTCCGGAAGGCGACGTGCCCCTCCAGGCCGGACTTGAAGCCGGGCGGGGGCGGGGGTACTTCGGACACCGGGGTCTCCTCACGTGTCTGCGCACCGGCGGCCGTCGCCGGGTGGCGTCGTCGGCCGATGTCCCTGCTGCGCGCGGGTTCGCGCGTGTTCGCCGTCACCCTGCCTCCGACCAGCGCCGGAGCACAACGGACCGGCCAGGTGTGATCGGTCACCGGACCCGAACGGAGGGTGTCGGGCGGCCGGGGCGCCCACCTACCGTCGGGGGTCCACGAGGAGGTGCGCATTGACCGAACTGACGCTCGCCGCCATGCGGGTCGACTACGGCGCCGGAGGTTTCGACGTCGACCAGCTCGCCCCGACCTGGCACGAGCAGCTGGCGCGCTGGCTGGCCGAGGCCGGCCAGGCCGGCATCCCCGAGCCCAACGCGATGGTGCTGGCCACGGCGGACCCGGACGGCCGCCCGTCGTCACGCACGGTGCTCTGCAAGGGGCTGGACGAGCGCGGCGTCGTGTTCTACACGAACTTCACCTCCGCGAAGAGCCGCGACCTGCGCCAGTCGCACGAGGCGTCGGCGACCTTCCCCTGGTATGCGCTCCACCGCCAGGTGCACGTCCGCGGTCTGGTCCAGCAGGCCAGCTACGCCGAGGCCGACGCGTACTGGGCGACCCGGCCCCGGGGCTCGCAGCTCGGCGCGTGGGCGTCGGCCCAGTCCGCCGTGGTGAACGACCGCAGCGTGCTCGACGACGCGCTGGCCGCCGCCGAGCGCCGGTTCGCCGACACCGAGGCCGTTCCCCGGCCGCCGCACTGGGGCGGCTGGCGGATCGTGCCGGACGAGGTCGAGTTCTGGCAGGGCCGCACCAACCGGATGCACGACCGGCTCCGCTTCGTGGGCGACCGCGACTCGCGCACCTGGAAGGTCGTCCGCCTGGCGCCGTAGCGGACGGGCGAGCGGCGCCGTGGCGGACGGAGCGAACGGCACCCTCGCTCACACCTACTGAACGAGAGCGCCGCTCGCTCACGCCTCGGGTGTCCGGTTCGCGCGCCGGTGTCCGGTTTCCTCGCCCGGCGGGGTGCGGAGGTGTCGGACGGGCGTGGTACCTGTGGAAACGTGAGTCGCCCCCGTCCGGGATCGGGCCCGGACCAGCCCACGGATCCGTTGCGCGCCGACCCCTCCGGGGCGGCGCCGGAGCCGCCCACCCGTCCCGCCCACGACCCGCGGGCGGACCCGCTCACCGTCCCGGCGCCCGGCCCGGCCGAGGCGAGCACCCAGCGCCTGACCACGGGCCCGGACGCGCCGACCCAGCAGGTCCGGGGCGGGCGCGAGGGCGCCACCCGGCGCGTCCCCGTGGACCCGGACGCGACCACGGCACAGCTGCCCGAGGGCCGCACGATCCGCACCCGGCTGGCGGGTCTGGCCCGCAACACCTTCGCCGACACCACACCGCTGCAGACGCCCTCCTACCGGCGGCTGTGGGTGGCGGGGATCGTCACCACGATCGGCGCGCAGATGTCGGTCGTCGCCGTGCCCACGCAGATCTACGCGATGACGGACTCGTCGGCCTACGTCGGCCTGACGGGCGCGTTCGGCCTGGTCCCGCTGGTGGTCTTCGGGCTGTGGGGCGGCGCGATCGCCGACGCCGTGGACCGCCGCCGGATGCTGCTGCTGACCGGCACCGGTATCGCCATCACCTCGCTCGCGCTGTGGGTGGTCGCGGCGAGCGGGGTGGGCAACGTCTGGGTCGTGCTGGTGCTGTTCGCGCTGCAGTCGTCGATGCTCGCGATGAACCAACCGGCGCGGGCCGCCGTCATCCCACGACTGCTCCCGGCGGCCCAGCTCCCGGCGGCGAACGCGCTGAACATGACCGTGATGCAGCTCGGCGCGATCGTCGGGCCGCTGATGGCGGGCGTGCTGATCCCGGTCGTCGGGCTGGGCACGCTCTACCTGCTCGACGCGATCTTCCTGCTGGCCACGCTCTGGGCCACGTTCCGGCTGCCCGCGGTGCCGCCGCAGGCCACCGGGGAGCGGCCGAAGGCGGGCGTGCGGCAGATCGTCGACGGCTTCCGCTACGCCGCCCTGCACAGGATCCTGCTGGTCTCGTTCCTGGTCGACATCATCGCGATGGGCTTCGGCATGCCGCGCGTGGTCTTCCCCGAGATCAGCCAGACCGTGTTCGGCGACCCGCCGGGCGGCGGCCTCGCGCTGGGCCTGCTGTTCGCGGCCATCCCCATCGGCATGGTGGCGGGCGGGGTGTTCTCCGGCTGGCTGAAGCGGGTGTCCCGGCAGGGCGTGGCGGTCACCGTCGCGATCTGCATCTGGGGCCTCGGCGTCGCCGCGTTCGGGCTCACGTCGTCGCTGTGGATCGCCGTGGTCGCGCTGGCCGTGGCGGGGGCGGGCGACCTGGTCAGCTCGGTGTACCGCAACTCGATCCTGCAGTCCGTGGCCACGGACGAGATGCGCGGCCGGATGCAGGGCGTGTTCGCGGTGGTCGTCGCCGGCGGGCCCCGGCTCGCGGACCTCTGGCACGGGCCGGCGGCCGCGGCCGTCGGGCCGGGCACGGCCGCGTGGATCGGCGGGGTGGCGGTCGTCGTCGTGACCGTCGCGGTGGTGTTCCGGTTCCGCGAGTTCTGGGACTATCGCGTCCCCCTCGACGCCCACCGGTGACCGCCGGCCAACGCCAGGGGATGCCGTCCTGCGCTCGGAGGACGAGCATGGACACGGACGCCGTAAGAACCGTCCTGCGGAGTGATCCTTACCGCCTCGGGACGTGACGCGGATCCGTCGAACGGTACGGATGCGCGGTGGCGCACTAGCGTGGCGCCCAACGCAGAAGAAACGAGTGTGAGAGGGAACCTCCACATGGCTGACGAAGACACCGCCGTCCTTACCTACCCGGGCGGCCAGCACGAGATGGCGATCAAGGCGCCGACCGAGGGGGCGTCGGCGGTCGACGTCAGCAAGCTCCTCGCGAAGTCGGGGATGACGACCTTCGACCCCGGCTTCACCAGCACGGCCGCCTGTGCCTCCGCGATCACCTACATCGACGGGGACGCGGGCATCCTCCGGTACCGCGGGTACCCGATCGACCAGCTCGCGGAGCGGTCGACCTTCCTCGAGGTGAGCTACCTGCTCATCTACGGCGAGCTGCCCACCCAGGCGCAGCTCGACCAGTTCACCACCGACATCAGCCGACACACCCTGCTGCACGAGGACCTCAAGGGGTTCTTCGACGGCTTCCCGCGGGACGCGCACCCGATGCCGGTGCTGTCCTCGGCGGTGTCGGCGCTGTCGACCTTCTACCAGGACAGCCTGGACCCGTTCGACGAGAAGGCCGTCGAGCTGTCCACGGTCCGCCTGATGGCCAAGGTCTTCACCATCGCGGCCTACGCCTACAAGAAGTCCGTCGGCCAGCCGTTCCTCTACCCGGACAACTCGCTGGGCCTGGTGGAGAACTTCCTGCGCATGACGTTCGGGTTCCCGGCCGAGCCGTACGAGGTCGACCCGGTGATGGCCAAGGCCGTCGACACGCTGCTGATCCTGCACGCGGACCACGAGCAGAACTGTTCGACGTCCACGGTCCGGCTCGTCGGCTCGTCGCAGGCCAACCTGTTCGCGTCGATCTCCGCCGGCGTGAACGCCCTGTTCGGCCCGCTGCACGGCGGCGCCAACCAGGCGGTCCTCGAGATGCTCACCCGCATCCAGGAGGTCGAGGACGGCAACGTCGACGCCTTCGTCGAGCGCGTCAAGAACAAGGAGAAGGGCGCGAAGCTGATGGGCTTCGGGCACCGGGTCTACAAGAACTACGACCCGCGCGCGAAGATCGTCAAGCAGAACGCCGACGAGGTGCTCAAGGCCCTCGGCGTGACCGACCCGCTGCTCGACATCGCGATGAAGCTCGAGGAGAAGGCCCTCGCGGACGACTACTTCGTCGAGCGGAAGCTGTACCCGAACGTCGACTTCTACACCGGCGTGATCTACCGGGCCATGGGCTTCCCGACCAAGATGTTCACGGTCCTGTTCGCGCTCGGCCGGCTCCCCGGCTGGATCGCGCACTGGCGGGAGATGATGTCCGACCCGCAGAACAAGATCGGCCGCCCGCGCCAGCTCTACACCGGCGCCACCGAGCGGGACTACGTGGACCTGAACGCCCGCTGACCCGCCCTCCGCCGCACAGACGGCACTTCCGTGCGGACCTGCCGCACGGAGGTGCCGTTCGTGCATTCGGGGGTTCGAGTTCGGCGCGCGGGTTCCCCCGGCCGCCGCTAGCGTCGGCCCATGCCCGAGCGCTCCGTCGTCTGGTTCCGGCGTGACCTGCGCGTCGGCGACCAGCCCACCTTCCTGGCCGCGGCGGACTCCTCGGACGAGGCGCTCGCGCTGTTCGTGTTCGATCCCGCGCTGATGCGGCCCAGCGGGGGCGCCCGGCTGAACTTCCTGTACGGCTGCCTGCGCGAGCTCGACGCCGCCCTCGGCGGCAAGCTGCTGGTCGTCGAGGGCGACCCGGCCGAGGTCGTGCCGCGGGTCGCCGAGGCCGTCGGCGCCGGGGCGGTGCACGTCGCGGCGGACTTCGGGCCGTACGGGCACAAGCGGGACGAGGCCGTCGAGAAGGCCCTGGCCGACACCGGACGCGAGCTCGTGCGCACCGGCTCGCCCTACGCCGTCGCCCCCGGCCGGGTCCGCAAGGCCGACGGCGAGCCCTTCCGCGTGTTCACCCCGTTCCGCCGGGCGTGGACCGACCACGGCTGGCGCGCGCCCGCCGACACCTCCGCCTCGACCGTCTCCTGGATGGATCCGGCCGACAAGAAGGGCGGGCCGCGGGCGGTGACGATCCCCGACGACGTCGCCGTCGAGGCCGAGCTGCCCGAGCCCGGCGAGCAGGCGGCCCTGCGGACCTGGGCGGACTTCCTCGACGCGGCCGTGGACCACTACGGCGACGACCGCAACCGCCCGGACAAGCCCGCCACCTCGCGGATGTCGGTGTACCTGAAGTACGGCTGCATCCACCCCCGCACGGTGCTCGCCGACCTCGCCCGCAAGCGCTCTGCGAGCGCCGACACCTACCGCACCGAGATCGCCTGGCGGGAGTTCTACGCGGACATCCTGTTCCAGCGTCCGGACTCCGCGCGGAAGAACTACGACCGTGCGTTCGACGCCCTCCCGCTCGCCTCGGGGAAGAAGGCCGACGCGGACTTCGCGGCCTGGAAGGAGGGCCGCACCGGCTTCCCGATCGTCGACGCCGGCATGCGCCAGCTGCGCGCCGAGGCCTGGATGCACAACCGGCTGCGGATGGTCGTGGCGTCGTTCCTGGTCAAGGACCTGCACCTGCCCTGGTGGTGGGGCGCGCGACACTTCATGCAGCTGCTGGTCGACGGCGACCTGGCCTCCAACCAGCACGGCTGGCAGTGGACGGCGGGCAGCGGGACGGACGCGTCGCCGTACTTCCGCGTGTTCAACCCGATCACGCAGGGGGAGAAGTTCGACCCGAACGGCGACTACGTGCGGAAGTACGTGCCCGAGCTGCGCGGGATCGAGGGCAAGGCGGTGCACCAGCCCTGGGCGCTGCCCGGCGGCGTGCCGGAGGGCTACCCGGAGCCGATCGTCGACCACAAGGCCGAGCGGCAGGAGGCCCTCGCCCGCTACGAGAAGGTGAAGCAGGCGCGCGGGAGACTGTCCTGAGCGGGCCCGATCGGTCGTCGGGCCCGGGGCCGTCCGCGTGGCGGACGGGTGAACTCTAGGGTGTGGCCAGCACCGACGAGGGGAGCCCGGGATGGCCGACCGACGGAACCGCAGGCGACGCGCGATCGTGCTGCTCGGGGTGGCGAGCGCGGCCGGTGCGGGCGCATGGGTGGTGTGGCGGCGCTCCGGCGCGGGCCGGCCGGTGCGCGACCAGTGGGCCCGGGCCGTCGCGACCCCGTCCACGACGGCGATCGGAGCTGCGGAGCCGGTGGTGGTCGGGAGCGTGAACGGCTCGGCCGGGGCGACCGGGTCGGGTGTGAACGGCTCGGCCCACAACGGCCGCGCGCCGCACGGCCTGCTGACCCGGACCCAGGCCCCGGCGCCCGAGAAGCGGGCCGCCTCGCCGACGAAG
>NZ_JBEZDN010000012.1:0-85113 GCF_040648315.1 Pseudonocardia sp. NPDC049154 | reverse complement strand
GCCGGCTGCCGAGAAGCCGGCTGCCGAGAAGCCGGCTGCCGAGAAGCCGGCTGCCGAGAAGCCGGCTGCCGAGAAGCCGGCTGCCGAGAAGCCGGCTGCCGAGAAGCCGGCCGCCGAGAAGCCCGCTACCGAGAAGCCGGCGGCCGAGAAGCCCGCGGCGTCCGAGGAGATCCCCGAGGGCCCGTACGGCCCCGGCTCCGCGGCCCCGCTGCCCGACGGCTCCGCCCCGAGTCCCGAGTTCACGATCAAGGGCAACGCGACGTCGATGCTGTTCCACCCGCCGTCGAGCCCCTACTTCGGCCGGACGAAGCCCGCGGCCTGGTTCCGCACCGCCGAGGACGCCGAGCGCGCCGGCTTCACGGAGTGGAAGCCGAAGCCCCGCGCCAGCTGAGCCCCGAAGATCCACGTCCGGGCAGCGGAACGCTCGAATTCCGATCGTTTCCCTGCCCGGACGCGGATCATCGCGACCGACCGGCCCCCAGCACCGCCGCCACCACCGCCGCGAGCAACGCCAGGGCGGCCGCTCCGAGTCCCGCCGCGACTGCGGTGTCACTCCACGCCAGCAGCACCGCCAGCCCGACCGCCCCGCCGACGTACTGCGCCGTCGAGACCAGCGCCCCGGCCACGCCCTGCCGCGACTCGGGGACCGCGGCGGCGGCCGTCCGGAACACCGCGGGGAAGGCGATGCCGGCGAAGAGGGCCCAGACGAACCCGGGCAGCATCGTCGCGTAGCCGCCGAACCCGGGGGCCAGCACCGCCAGCGAGACACCCAGCCCCGCCATGCCGACGACGAGCGTGCGGCCGGCCCCGATCCGCGCCGCCAGCCGCGGGAACACCCACCCGGCCCCGATCATGCTGAGTACGCTGAGCGGCAGGAACGCGGCGCCGGCCTGTAGCACCGTGAAGCCCAGGACGTCCTGCAGCTGCGTGGTGATGAGGAAGTACGCCGTGCCGACCGCCCCCATGAACAGCAGCACGGCGAGGGTGGGCGCCAGCAGCGCGCGCGAGACCCGCGGCAGCAGCGGCTCCGGCCCCCGGCGCTCGACCAGCAGGAACGCCCCCAGCAGCACGAGGCCGAGAACCACCACCGGGGACCGGTCGACGATCCCGAACACGAGCAGCGTCGAGCCGGCGGTGGCCAGCGCGGCGCCGAGCAGGTCGAACGGCCCCCGCACCCGCGGGCCGTCGACGGGCAACAGCACGGGCGCGAGCGCGGCGGCGACCAGCGCGACCGGCACGTTCACCAGCAGCACCGCCTCCCAGCCGAAGACCGAGGTCAGCAGCCCGCCGCCGGCGGCACCGACCGCCGCGCCGGTGCTCCCGGCCACGCCCCAGACCGCGAACGCCCGGTTGCGGTCCGGCCCCTCGGCGAACCCGACGGCGAGCAGGCGCAGCGTGGCCGGGGTGAGCAGCGCGGCCCCGACGCCCTGCACCGCCCGCGCCGTGACCAGCCAGCCCGGCGTCGTCGCGAGCCCGCCCGCGAGCGACGCCAGCCCGAACAGCACGAGCCCGGCGACGAACACCCGCCGCGCCCCGAGCCGGTCGGTGGCCCGCCCGCCGAGCAGCAGCAGCCCGCCGAGCGCCACGGTGTAGGCGGAGACGACCCACTGCAGCCCGTCGGCGTCGAAGCCCAGGTCGCGCCCGATGCTCGGTAGCGCGACGAACACGATGTCGAAGTCGGTGGCGACGAGAAACTGGGTCACGGCCAGCAGCGCCAGCCGGGCGCCCGTCCCCGCCCGCCGGGCCTCCGGTGCTGTCATGACGGCCTCCCATGGTGCACGATCGGTAACGGAGGCCATGCTTCGTCACGGGCCGCGAGCAGGGAAGAAGGCACTTTCATGTCCCAGAGGAACACCGATGTGCCCCATGCGGCGCTGCAGGCGATCTGCCCGCTGAACGAGGTGCTCGACCGGGTGAGCGGGAAGTGGGCGATCGGCGTGCTCACGCTCTGCGGGGCCGAGGGCGTCGTCCGGTTCACCGAGTTCGAGCGCGGCATCCCGGACATCAGCCGGCGGATGCTGACGCTGACCCTGCGCAACCTCGAGCGGGACGGCCTGCTGACCCGGACCGTCCACCCCACCGTCCCGCCCAAGGTCGAGTACCGGCTCACCGCGGCGGCGCACGAGCTCACCGAGACGTTGTCCCTGCTCACGGACTGGGCCAAGCGTCACCAGGCCTACGTCCACACCGCCCGCGCGGAGTACGACGCCGCCCACGTGTGACCCGTCCGTCACACGCACCGGCGAGACTCCCGGGCCATGGCCGAGCGTTCGGGACACGTCGTCGTCTGCGGGATCGGGGCCGTCGGGTTCCGGACCGTCGAGCAGCTGCACGCCTCCGGGATCGACGTCGTGGTCGTCGACGGCGGCGACGAGCCGGGCCCGGTCACCGAGCACCTGCTCGGGGTGTGGGAGGTCCCGCGGGTGGCCGGGCGCCCGCGCGACGCCCTGGTCGAGGCCGGGGTGGAGCAGGCCGCGGCCGTCGTCGTGGTGCCCGACGACGATCTGGTCGCCACCGAGACCGCGCTGCTCGCCCGCCGTCTCGCCCCCGGGGCGCGGCTGGTCGTGCGGGTGGCGAACCGGGCCGTCGGGCGGGCGCTGGCCGAGGTGACCGGCCGTGGCAGCGTGCTCGACGTGGCGGCGCTGTCCGCGCCGTCGGTCGTCGAGGCGTGTCTCGGGCAGCGCCCGCACCCGGTCGAGATGGGCGGGCGGACGTTCGTGGTCGCGACGCTGGAGGCGCCGCGGGCGGGCACCCTGCGCGCCCTGTTCGACGACCTCGCCCCGCTCGCCGTGACCGGACCCGACGCGGAGCAGGTGATCTGTCCGGGGCGCGACCACCGGGTGCCGGCCGGCGCACGCGTGACGGTGATCGGCACGGGGGAGCAGTTCGCGGCGGCGGGGACGCCGGTGGAGCCGGTCCGGCCCGTGCCTCGCCGGGCCGGGGCGCGGTCCGGGGGCGCGGAGCGGGCGGTGCGCCGCGACGAGGAGGGCGGCCGGGCCACGGTCCTGACGGTCCTGCGCACCCTGCTCGCCGAGGCCGAGCGCCCGCTCAAGGTCACCGCCGGCGTGCTGCTCCTGCTGTTCGTCGCCTCGGTGTTCGTGCTGCGGTCCGGCTACGTCAAGCCGGACGGCTCGCACATGACCTGGGTCGACGCCGTGTACTTCAGCGTCGAGACCATCGGCACCGTCGGCTACGGCGACTTCTCCTTCGCCGAGCAGGCGACCTGGCTGCGCGTCTACGCGATCGGGATGATGTTCCTCGGCGTGGTGCTGGCCGCGGTGCTGTTCGCGCTGCTCACCCAGCTGCTGGTGAGCAGCAGCATCGAGCGCTCGGTGGGGCGCCGCCGGATCGGCGCGATGCGGGGGCACGTGATCGTCGTCGGCCTCGGCGCGGTGGGGATCGGCGTGCTGGAGGGCCTGCTCGCGGCCGGTGCCCGGCCCGTCGTCCTGGAGCGCGACCCGGCCAGCCGGCACCTCGGCCGGGCCCACGAGCTCGGTGTCCCGGTGGTCACCGGCGACGCGACCGACACGGCGGTGCTCAGCTCGGTCAACCTGCGGGAGGCCGCCGCCGTGGCCGTGTTGACCAGCGACGACCTCGTCAACGTGGAGGCGGGCCTCGCCATCCGGGACCAGCTCGGCGCCCGCTGGCCCGCGGTCCCCGTGGTGCTGCGGATGTTCGACCGGGACCTGTCGGAGGTGGTCGAGGAGGGCTTCGCCTTCCGCTACGTCCGCTCGACGGCGGCGCTGGCCGCCCCGTGGTTCGTCGGCGCCGCCCTCGGGCTCGACGTGCTCGGCACCTTCTACGTCGACCGCACCCCGTTCATGGTCGGCCGGTTGACGGTCGGCGTCGCGCTCGACGGTGTCGCCATGCGCGAGCTGTCGGCCCGCACCCGGGTGGTGGCGCTGCACCGTGCAGCCGCGGACACGCTGGAGCACCCGCCTCGCCGGGACACCCGTTTCGCGGCGGGCGACGACGCCTACGTCGTCGGCCCGTACTCCGAGCTGCTCGCCCTGCTGAGGCCCGCGGGGCAGGCCGCGGAGTAGCCGAAACTGGCCGAACGTCCGTTAAGCTGACGCGGTCGATCCCGTGGAGGCGCAATGGCAGGCAGCGTGACGGTCCCTGCCCGGCGGTTGGCGGGCGCCCTCGAACCCGTCGTCGGCCAGGTCTACTTCGCACCCGAGGCCCACGAGGCGTACGAGAAGCTCGGGTTCGCGGGCAGCCCCCGCTCGCTGCGCGGCGTCGCCGCCCCCGACGGCCCGGCGTACTTCTGCAGCCGCGGGTCCGTGCTCGGCCAGGTGCCGGGCGAGGTCGTGGCCGGGGCGTTCGGCGTGTTCAACCCGGAGGCCGTGGTGCCGGCGGTGGCCTACGGCTGGACGCTCACCGACGCCGCCGCGATCTGCGCGGCCCGCACCGACGCCGCCCGCGCGCAGCTCGTGCGGGTCCTCGGCGAGCGGCCGGAGGGCCTCGACCGGGCCCGTGACCTGCTCGAACGGGCCGTCGCGCCGCTGCGCCCCGAGGGCAAGGCGCTGTTCGCGGGGCTGCGGTCGCTCGGCCTGCCCGGCGACCCGGTGGCGGACGTGTGGCGCCTCGGCGACCTGCTGCGCGAGTTCCGGGGCGACGCGCACATCGCGGCGTGGACCACGGCGGGCTTCGACGCCACCGAGATCGGGCTGCTGACCGAGCCGTACTGGGGTGTCCCGCTGCGCAGCTACGTCCGCTCCCGGGCGTGGACCACCGCGCAGCTCGACGCCGCGGAGGAACGGCTGGTGGCCCGCGGGCTGCTGGCCGACGGCGCGCTCACCGACCGGGGCCGCGAGGAGCGCGAGGCGGTCGAGGTCGCGACGGACCGGATGTGCGAGCCGATCGTGCGGGCCCTCGGCGCCGACCTCGACACCCTCGTCGACCTGCTGCGGCCGTGGGGCCGGGCCGTCCGCGAGGCACGCGGCTACCCGGCCTCCGGCCCGCACGACCTCGCCGGCTCCTGAACCAGGTCTCCTCAGACCTCGGAGCCGTCCGGCATGGAGATGCCGTAGCCGCGGATCTTGCGGTAGATCGTGGCCCGCGACATCCCCAGCCGCCGCGCGGCCTCGGCCTTGTTGCCGTCCGTGTCGAGCAGGGCGTCGACGATGGCGTCGCACTCGATCGCCTCGAGCGGCGTGAGCACCCGGCGGGTGATCGCCCGCGTCTCCGGCGGGAGGTCCTCCGGGCGGATCGTGCCGGTGCGCCGGCGCGCGACGACCTTGCGCAGCACCTGGTAGAGCTGGTCGACGTTGCCCGGCCAGCGGTTGCGCATGAGGACCCGCATCGCCTCGGGCGAGCAGTGCAGGTCCGCACCCCGGGTGAGCCGCGCGAGCAGGTACGGCACCAGCTCGGCGACGTCCTCGATGTGGTGGCGCAGCGGCGGCACCTCGATGCTGCGCGGGAAGCAGCCGAGCAGCTCGGTGAGCTCGGGGGAGTCGGGCTCGGGGGTCCGCGACCGGGTGGCGACGACCCACTGCCGCTCCGGGTCGGTCGACTCCCGGTAGGGCTCCAGCGCATCGGCCAGGGCCAGCGCGTGCTGCGGGGACAACGCGTCGAGGTGCTGCAGGACGAGCGTCCCGCCGCCGGTGTGCAACTCGTCGGAGACCTCGGCGATCCACCGCGCACCGCAGTGCGCGGCGTCGAGCACCCGCACGTGCCCGGCGGGGGAGTGCAGCTGGTGGGTGGCGCGGGCGAGCGTGGTCCGCCCGGTGCCGGTCTCGCCCTCCAGGACCAGCCACTCGTTCATCCGGAAGTGCCGGTCGACGGCCTGGGCGCACTTCGTCCACAGCGCCCCGGACCCGACGGCGGCCGGCAGGGCCGTGGTGATCGACGGCGTTGTCGGGCGGCCGTGCAACGGCGCCCGGGACACGAGCTGGACCTGCAGGATCCCGCCGGAGAGCCCGCCCTCGGCCCAGCTCGGCCGGCACTGCACCCGGGCCGTCGCGCCGCTGGGCAGGTCGACGAGCAGCTGGCGGCGCCGCCCGCTGCGGATCGCGTCCGTGGCCTCGGCGAGCAGCGGCACCTGGTCGGACGGGTCGATCAGCTCGCGGGCCCGGTCGTTCATCATCAGCAGGTCGTCGCTGACGGCGAACACGGCGCCGCGGCCGCGGCGGCACGCGGACAGGTAGTCGTGCATCAGGGTGAGCTCGCGCCGGCCGGACTGCTCGAGCAGCGTCTCCTCGATGCGCCGGGCGATCGTGGCGGCGGTCGCGGCCATCATCGCGCTGGCCTCGCTACGCCAGCAGGTCAGGTCCAGCACCCCGAGCAGCTTGCCGTTGACGGGGTGGTGGATCGGCACGCCGGCGCACGCCATGTCCTCGAGGTGCTCGACATAGTGCTCGTGTCCGAACACCTGCGCCGGCGCCCGGCCCTCCAGGGCGGTGCCGATGCCGTTGGTCCCCACGTACTGCTCGGCGTAGCTGAAACCCGGGGCCAGCCAGATGCGGTCGAGGTGGCGGCGCAGCGCGCTGTCGCCCGTGCGCCGGTCGATGACCACGCCCTCGTCGTCGCACAGGATCACGCTGACCGGCTCGGTGGCGAACTGGTCGGCGATGTCCTCGATGACGGGCCGTGCGGCGCGCATCAGCGGGGTGTCCGGCTCGGCGTCGCTCTCGTACGGCAGCTCGAGGTGGTCGCTCGGCACCGAGAACTGCCGGGAGCGCGTCCACGACGCCAGGATCGGGGCCCGCACGAGGCTCGGGTCGGGCATCTCGAAGTGGAGGAACGCCTCGCGGGCCACGGCCACGCGTTCGGCGGCCCTGCCGACCGCCACCGGTTCGACGGGCACGGGTGGGCGGCGCGCGGACCCGTCCTCGTCGTCCGGCGCCTCGTGGTGGATGGCGCGTTCGTTCTGGTCGACCAACCGGTTGCCCTTCTCGGAGCAGCTGTGGTCCGCGGTGGCGGCGCAGCCGGGATCGGCCCGGACGCTACCGCCCGGACTCCGACCACGCTAGAGGCGGATCGCCGCACCCGAAAGGGGCTGGTCAGCCCCACACCGTCTCATATTGAGACCGCAGGTCAGGGGGGTCGGCGGTGTGATTCCTGGCACGAGGCGAGCTGTGACGGGGCGCACTCCCGGCCCCGCCAGGCAGACCTCGGGCACAGAGCCCGACAGCGTCGCGGGCTCCCGCGCCATCCCACGGCGTCCGCTCTGTGCGCTCTCACCCCACCACCGTGAGGAGACGACGTGAGTCGGCAGAGTTTGGCGAAGGCTCACCAGAAGATCCAGGAACTCGCCTGGGAGCCGCAGTACCACGAGCCGTACATGAAGTACGGAACCGACTACACCTTCCGGAAGGCCGCGAAGAAGGACCCGCTCAAGCAGGTCCTGCGGTCCTACTTCCCGATGGAGGAGGAGAAGGACCACCGCGTCTACGGGGCGCAGGACGGCGCGATCCGCGGGAACATGTTCCGCCAGGTCCAGGAGCGTTGGCTGGAGTGGCAGAAGCTCTTCCTGTCGATCATCCCGTTGCCCGAGATCTCCGCGGCGCGCTCCATGCCGATGCTGTTCCAGGCGGTACCGAACCCGGAGCTGCACAACGGCCAGGCGATCCAGATGATCGACGAGGTTCGGCACAGCACGATCCAGCAGAACCTCAAGCGCCTGTACATGAACAACTACATCGACCCGGCGGGCTTCAACAACAGCCTGCGGAACTTCCAGACGGACTACTGCGGCACCATCGGCCGGCAGTTCGCGGAAGGCTTCATCACCGGTGACGCGATCACCGCGGCCAGCATCTACCTGACGATCGTCGCCGAGACGGCCTTCACGAACACCCTGTTCGTGGCCATGCCGGCCGAGGCGGCGGCCAACGGCGACTACCTGCTGCCGACGGTCTTCCACTCGGTGCAGTCCGACGAGTCGCGGCACATCTCCAACGGCTACGCCACGCTGCTCATGGCGCTGTCGGACGAGGACAACCGCCAGCTGCTCGAGCGCGACCTGCGCTACGCGTGGTGGAACAACCACCGCGTCGTCGACGCCGCCATCGGCACCTTCATCGAGTACGGCACGAAGGACCGCCGCAAGGACCGCGAGTCGTACGCGGAGATGTGGCGCCGCTGGATCTACGACGACTACTACCGCTCGTACCTGCTGCCGCTCGAGAAGTACGGCCTGGTCATCCCGCACGACCTGGTCGAGGAGTCCTGGAACCAGATCTGGAACAAGGGCTACGTCCACGAGGTCGCGCAGTTCTTCGCCACGGGTTGGCTCGCCAACTACTGGCGCATCGACGGCATGACCGACGAGGACTTCGAGTGGTTCGAGTACAAGTACCCGGGCTGGTACGACAGGTACGGCAAGTGGTGGGAGAACTACAACCGTCTGGCGCTCCCGAACGGTCACAACGCGATCGTGGCCGAGGACGTCGACTACGTGTACCCGCACCGCTGCTGGACCTGCATGGTGCCCTGCCTCGTGCGTGAGGACATGGTCATGCAGGAGGTCGACGGCCAGTGGCGGACGTACTGCCACGAGGTCTGCCGCTGGACGGACGCCGAGGCGTTCCGCCCGACGTACCAGGGCCGCGAGACGCCGAACATGGGCAAGCTGGTCGGCCACCGCGAGTGGGAGACGCTGTACCACGGCTGGAACTGGGCCGACGTGGTGAAGGACATGGGCTTCGTCCGCGACGACGGCAAGACCATGACCGCGCAGCCGCACCTGAACCTCGACCCGAAGAAGATGTGGACGCTCGACCACATGCGGCGCATGCCGCATCTGCAGAGCCCCAACGTCCTGCTGAACGAGATGTCGGACGCCGAGCGCGAGGCGTTCAAGGCGGACTACAACCGCCAGGGCCCGGCCGGCCGGCCGGCTCCCAAGGACGCCTGAGCGCGGGTCAGGCGAGGGGGGAGGACCGGGTCCTCCGGTCCTTCCCCCGCTCGGGTCGGCCCCGCCCGCGCACCGGGCCGGCCCCGCAGTCCGTCGCACCCGCGGGTCCCGGGGTCCTCCGCGACCATCACCGTCCAATGTGGAGTGATGGAGGGACCCCGCCCGCGGGTGCTGCCCAACCGAACCGAGAGGTGGTCCTCCCTTGGGCGAGAAACACGTGGTGCGCTTCGAGCCCGTCGGCATCGAGATCGAGGTCGACGAGGATCAGACGATCCTGCGCGCCGCCGCCGAGAACGGCGTCCAGCTCATGCACGGCTGCAAGGAAGGGCAGTGCGCGGCCTGCAAGTCCTTCGTCCTCGAGGGCGAGGACATCGAGCTCGACAGCTACTCGACGTTCGCGCTGCCGGACTACGAGAAGGAGGAGGGCCAGACCCTCCTCTGCCGGGCGCACGCCTACGAGGACCTGACGATCGAGCTCCTCAACTACGACGAGGAGATCATCCGGAGCGGACTGCCGCTGCGCCGGGGCGTGGTCGAGGTGGTGTCCAACGAGGCGGTCACCCACGACATGCGGCACCTGGTCGTGAAGCTCCTCGAGCCGAGCGAGATCAAGTTCTTCCCCGGCCAGTACATGGACTTCGTCGTCCCCGGTACCGAGGAGACGCGGTCCTTCTCCATGGCGAACACCCCCAACCGCGAGGGGATCTACGAGTTCGTCATCAAGATCTACCCGGGCGGGCTGTTCTCCGAGCACCTGGCGGACAAGATCCAGGTGGGGGACCGGCTCGACGTGGAGGCCCCGTTCGGGACCTTCACGCTCCGGGAGAACCGCACGTCGAACCTCATCTTCGTGGGCGGCGGGGCCGGCATGGCCCCCGTGCTCGGACTGCTGCGGTCCATGGCCGAGCGCGGGGTCGAGCGCAAGGCGACCTTCTACTACGGGGCCCGCACCGCCCGCGACCTCTGCTTCGAGGACGAGCTCCACGAGCTCGCCGCGAAGATCCCCGACTTCCGCTACGTGCCCGCCCTGTCCGAGCCGGCGGAGGGCGAGCCGTGGGAAGGCCACACCGGCCTGATCACCGAGGTGGTCGAGGCCCTCGAACCGACGCTGGAAGGAGCAGATGCCTACGTCTGCGGTCCGCCGCCCATGGTCGACGCGGCGATCGCGACGCTGACCGCACTGGGCGTGCGCGAGCAGAACATCTTCTACGACAAGTTCACCACGACCGGTGAGCAGGAAGGCCAGGACGGGCAGTGACCACCACAGAGAGCAATCCCTCCGCCCCGACCGAACGCAGCGTGCCGAAGCCCGTGTTCACGGACGCCGAGGCGGGCGCGAAGGAGTTCCCCGACTCGAGCCCCGCCGCGCGGCGCTACAACTACTTCACCCCGGCGAAGCGCAAGCAGACCCACTACGAGGACGTGACCGTCGAGGTCCAGCCGGACCCGAGGCACTACCTGTCGCAGGGGTGGATCTACGGCTTCGCGGACGGGAGCAGGGGCTACCCGCTGCACTGGACGAAGCTCAAGGCCTGGGGCGTCGACGAGCCGGAGCCGCCGCGCGGCGTCGGGACCGGCTCCATGCACGTCCAGAACTGGCCGGCCCACGGCTGGCACGAGTTCCGTGACCCGAACGAGGAGTGGGAGCAGACCCTCTACCGGTACAACGCCAACGTCGTCCGGCAGCTCACCCAGAACGTCGAGAACGCCCGCAACGCCAAGGCCTTCGACCTCTGGACGCCGAACTGGATCCGCTTCGTCGAGCGCAACGTCGGCGCGTGGATGCACATCGAGCACATCCTCGGCCTGTACGTGTTCGCCGCGAACGAGCGCTCCGGCCCGACGAACATGCACAACACGGCGATGGCGGTGAACAGCGCGCACAAGATCCGCTTCGCCCAGGACCTCGCGCTCTACAACCTGACCCTGACCGAGGAGATCGACGGCTTCGACGGCACCGCGCACCTGGAGGCCTGGAACTCCGACGTCGAGTGGCAGGGCGCCCGGAAGGTCACCGAGGCGCTCACCGCCGTGCAGGACGACTGGGGCGAGGCCATCTTCGCCGCCAACATCGTGTTCGAGCCGCTGATCGGTGAGCTCTTCCGGTCCAACCTGGTCATGCAGTCCGCGGCCGGCAACGGCGACTTCGTGACCCCGACGGTCATGGGCGCCGGGGAGTTCGACTACGCCCAGCGCGACCTTCGCTGGACGGTCTCCTGCTTCGCGCCGCTGGTCCTCGACAAGGAGTTCGCCGACCACAACAAGGCTCTGATGCAGGGCTGGCTGTCGAACTGGGTGCCGCAGGTGCTCGAGGCGGCCCGCACGATGCAGCCGATGTGGTCCCAGGCCGACCACAAGCCTCCGAGGTTCGAGGACTCCCTCGACCGTGCCAAGAACCGGTTCGCGGGCATCTGCCGCGACCTCCATCTCGACACCCCCGAGGAGCTGAAGCAGTGACCACGTTCAAGACGGCAGAGAGCCCGTTCAAGTCCGACAACACCGCCTCGAACATGTGCGGCTTCACTCTGATGAACAGCCAGGTCGGGGCGCTGATCGCCAACGTCCTGGCACGGCTGGACAACGTGAAGGTCACTCCGCTCCCGTCGATGATCCGCGTCGACGGGAAGGACAAGTTCGAGGTCGTCTACGCCGACGTCGACGAGGAGGCGGGTGAGGACGAGGACTGGTTCAACGCCGCCGAGTTCGAGGAGGCGATGTCCACCCACTACGGCCGCATGGTCCACCTCGACGACCGCACGATCATGTTCGCCAACCCCGAGGACGCGGCCGAGTACCTCGACTTCGACCTGAAGCCGATCCAGTAGGAACGCCGCTCCTCACCCCCGCAGGTGGCGGCGGTCGCAGCGCCGCCGCCACCCGCGGGTTCGTTGATCCGCACCCGCGCCGCAGACCAACGCAGTTCGAGACAGTCCGGGAGGACCGTAGTCATGGCCAAGGAACTCAAGTTCGGCGTGGACGCCCGGAGGGCGCTCCAAGCCGGGGTGGACCAGCTCGCCGAGGCCGTCAAGAGCACGCTCGGCCCGAAAGGCCGTAACGTCGTCCTGGAGAAGATCACCGGCACGCCCGAGGTGACCAACGACGGCGTGACCATCGCCCGCGAGATCCACCTGCGCGACCCCTTCGAGAACATGGGCGCGCAGATCCTCAAGGAAGCGGCGATCAAGACCAACGACACGGTCGGGGACGGCACCACCACGGCGACCGTGGTGGCCCAGGCCATCGTCCGCGAGGGCATGAAGGCCATCCAGTCCGGCGGGAACCCGGTGCTGGTCAAGCGGGGCATCGACCTCGCCGTCGGCCGGATCGTCGAGCGGCTCGCCGCCGTGGCACACCCCGTCGACTCGCTCGAGCACCTGTCCCGCGTGGCCGCCATCTCGGCGAACGACGACGAGACCATCGGCTCGGTCATCGCCAAGACCCTGCACACCGTCGGGGACGACGGCGTGATCTCCGTCGACGACGGCCCGGTCCTCGGGCTGACCGTGAACTTCGTCGAGGACTTCGAGTTCGACAACGGCTACGTCTCGCCCTACCTGGTCACCGACCCGGGCTCGATGACGGCCGTCCTGGACGACCCGTACATCCTGCTGTCCGCCGAGAAGATCACGGACGTCCGGCAGCTGATGCCGGTGCTCGAGAAGCTCATGCGGGACCCGCGGCCGCTGGTCATCGTGGCCGAGAAGGTCGAGGGCACCGCGCTGCAGATGCTGGTGCACAACCACGTCAACGGGCACCTCAAGGTCACCGCCATCCAGGCGCCCGGGTTCGGCGAGAAGCGCATCCACCTGCTGGAGGACCTGGCCGCGCTGACCGGCGCGAAGGTGCACTCCAAGGCGTCGAGCTTCGCGCTGGAGCAGATGACGACCGAGCACCTCGGCCGGACCACGCAGGTCCGGGCGACCAACGAGCAGTGCGTGTTCATCGGCGGGCACGGTTCGAAGGAGGCCGTCGAGCGGCGGCTCTCGCAGCTGCGGGCCGAGATGGCGCGCGCGACGATCGGCACGGACGAGGACTGGCTCAACGACCGCATCGCCCGGCTCTCCGGCAAGGCCGCCATCATCTCCGTGGGCGCGCCGACGAACGCCGAGCTCAAGGAGATCCGGCACCGCGTCGACGACTCGCTCCAGGCGACCCGGGCCGCCATGGCCGAGGGCATCGTCGCGGGCGGCGGGGCGGCGCTGCTGCACGCCGAGTCCGCGCTCGACGGGCTGGAGGTGGACGGCGACTACCGGATCGGCGTCGAGATCGTGCGGGCCGCGCTGTCCGAGCCCGTGCACCTCATCGCCTCCAACGCCGGCTACGACGGTTCCGACGTCGTCAAGCAGGTCACGGACCTGGGCGTCGACGAGGGCTTCGACGCCCTGCAGGGCCGCTTCGGCGACATGGTCGAGATGGGCATCATCGACCCCCTCCGGGTCGTCCGCTCCGCCCTCCAGAACGGCGCCTCCGTCGCCGGCCTGATCCTCACCACCAACTCGCTGGTGGCCGAGGAGGTCACCCCCTGGAACAAGAGCCTGATGACCGAGTTCGGGCCGCTGGACGAGGGCATCCCGCAGCCCAGCCCGGACTCGTCGACGCCGCAGTCCCTGGGCCTCGGCCCGTCGGTGGGCTGAGCGGAGAGGCGCGGTGTACGAGGTCGGCGGGGAGCGCTACGTCGTCGTCGACGCCCACGTGCACGCGTGGGACGGCAGCCCGCACAACCAGGCGGGCCCGGCGGGCGAGCAGTTCGTCGCCGACCTCCACCACCGGCACCGCGCCCTCGACCGGTCGCCCCGGCCGATCCCGTTCGACGAGTTCGCCGCAGTCGGTGAGCGCTCCCTGGTCACCGACCTGCTGGGCAGAGGACACGTCGACCGCGCGGTGCTGCAGCCGCTGGGGCTGGGGTCGTTGTTCGTCCTCGGGTTCGCGCCGTCGGCGTGGTCCGCGGAGCTCGTGGAGGGACTCGCCGGCCGGTTCGCCGTGACCGGCGAGCTCGACCCGGCGGACGAGGGCGGCCGCCGCGGGATCGCCGCCCGGGTCCGGCGCGAGGACCTCCGCGGCCTGTCGCTGACGTCCGGGACCCGCCCGGAGGCCCGTCTCGAGCTCGACGACCCGGCCCTGCGCCGGGCGCTCGGGCGGGCCGAGCAGGCGGGCGCCGCCGTGGTGCACCTGGGGGTCGGGGCGGTCGCGCATCCGGCCGCCGGGGCCCCCGTCTGGAGCCACGGCGGCGTCCCGGAACGTCCGACGGGCTCCGGCCGGGTCCGCGCGCGCTGGCCGAGCTGGGCCGAACCGGTGCGTTCCGGCTCGGCCCTGCCCGTCCGGGAGCGCGACGCCCGGCCGGCACCCGCCGGGCGCATCGACCCCGGGCAGGTCCGGGTGCTGGTCTCGGCGCTGCCGCGGGTGCGTTTCGTGCTGGGCGCGGGCTGGCTGCCGACGCCGGTCCTGACCCGGCTCGCCCAGCTGCCCGGGGTGCACGTGCTGCTCACCGAGGTCCTCGCCGGCCTGCGGACCCATCCGCGCGAGGCGGGGGAGGCGCTCGACGCGTTGCTGGCCGCGTTCGGGCCGGAGCGGCTGCTGTTCGGCAGCGGGTACCCGCTGGTGCGCCCGGAGCGGCTGGTCGGGGAGACGGCGTCGGCGCTGCTCGCGCGGGGGCTCGGCCCCTCCGCGGTGCAGGCCGTGCTGGGGGCCAACGCGGCCCGCCTCTACCGGCTGCCCGTGCCGGAGGCGTTGGTCGCGCACTCCGTCGCCCGCGCCCGCTGACCGACAGACCCCGGACACACCGACGGCCCGGCCCCCGAGGGGTCCGGGCCGTCGGCGCGTGTGCGGTCAGCCGGCGGACGAGCCGCCGTCGCCCGTCGTGGGCGGCGGCGTTGCGCCGCGCGTGGACGAGGGCGCCCCGGCCATCGCCGGCTCGCGCTCCGGCACGTAGTGGTCCGTACCCGGGATGCGGGTCGGGTGCGAGATGTCGAGCCCGGCCGTCTCGGGCATCTTGATCAGCGGGTAGATCGCCACGGCGGCGGAGAGCATCAGGTAGAAGGCGGGGATGTAGGTGTTCCCGGTCGCGGCGATGAGGCTCTCGTTGATCAGTGGCGCCGTACCGCCGAAGGCGGCCGTCGAGGTCGCGTAGCCGATCGAGAAGCCGCCGTAGCGGTTGCGCGTGGGGAACATGGCCGGCAGCGCCGAGCCGATCACCCCGAGCATCATGACCAGCTGCAGGCCCAGGATGGCGATGCCGATCGTGACGGGCAGCCAGCTCTTCTGGCTGATCAGCCAGAAGGCCGGGAGGGCCAGCACCAGCGTGCTGATCGCCGAGCCGAGCAGCAGCGGCTTGCGGCCGATCCTGTCGGACAGCCGCCCGATCGGCGTGATGATCACCATCATGATCAGCATGACGCCGATCAGCACGAACAGCGCCTCGGTCTCGTCGATGTCGATCGTGTCCGTGAGATAGCTCGGCATGTACGTCAGCAACGTGTAGTTGGCGACGTTGAGCAGCATGACGAAGCCGATGAGATGCAGGATCTGCGGCCACACGTTGCGGCAGACCTCGCGGAAGGGCGCCGAGGTGGTGGTGTGGTCCTGCTCGGCGGCGCGGAAGGCCGGGGTGTCCTCCAGCTTGGACCGCAGGTAGAAGCCGACGAGGCCGAGCGGCCCGGCGACGAGGAACGGGATGCGCCAGCCCCAGCTGTTGAGCGCCTCCTCGGACAGCCCCAGCTGCACGGCGGTGGCCAGGATGGCGCCCAGCACGGTGCCGGCGAGGGTGCCGAACTCGAGGAACGACCCGAAGAAGCCCCGCCGCTTGTGCGGGGCGTACTCGGCGATGAAGGTCGCCGCGCCGCCGTACTCGCCGCCGGTGGAGAAGCCCTGCACCAGCCGGAAGGTCAGCAGCAGGATCGGCGCCGCGAGCCCGATGACGGTGAAGCTCGGCAGCAGGCCGATGAGGAAGGTCGCGCCCGCCATCAGCACGATCGTCACGGCCAGCACCTGGCGCCGGCCGTACCGGTCGCCCAGCGGGCCCAGGATGATCCCGCCCAGCGGCCGGAGCACGAAGGGGATCGCGATCCCGGCGAACACGAAGATCGACTGTGCCGTGGGACTGAAGTCCGGGAAGAAGTTCAGCCCGATCTGCGTGGTCAGGTAGGCGTAGACGGCGTAGTCGAACCACTCGACGCCGTTCCCGATGGCCGCACCGGCCACCGCCTTCTTCACGGTCGCCGGGTCGGCCTCCTCGACCTGGTGCCGGTTCCCGTGACCTTCCGCGTTGGATTCGCTCATCACGTCCCCCGTGTCGGTTGACGGACCACGCTAGGTGAGCCGATCGCTTCCCGCAGGGCGTGGCGGCGGGACGACCAGCCGGTAAACCTGACCGCCGGGGCCGGTACCGGGGGACTCCTCCCGACCTGAGAGGCCGGTCACGGCCGAATGTCCGCTACGCGGGGTGACGGGTGCCCCACCGTCCGACGGGCCGGAACCCGCAGGTGGGCGCGGTCCATACGTACGTCCAACACGGTCGTCCGTCGGGCGCGGTGATCCGGACGCGCACGTAGTCGGGGCCCTCGAACCGGTCGAGCAGGGGAAGGAGGGCGGCCGGGTCCCGCAGCGGGACGACGTGGCCGGGCACGCCGGGCCCGGCGTCGCGGAGCATCGCGGGGTAGCCGAACCCGGTGTCGAGCAGCGTCCCCGGGACCGTGACCGGCTCGGTGGGGCCCGCCGCGGCCTCCGCCAGCAGGTGCCACGAGCGCTCGCCGGGCTGGAGGGTGCCGTAGACGAACAGCCGGGCGGGCCAGGCGTCCGGGTCGGGCGCGCCCGCCAGCGTGGTCGCGTCCAGGCCGTCCGACGGGGCGCGGTCGCCCTGCAGCACGCGGGCGGCGGTCTGGGGGAGGTCGGTGCAGCGGACCGGCTCGCCGTCGACGAGCAGCGGGCGGCGGATGCCGGCCAGCCCGACGTACGCGAGGACGTCGTCGAGCAGGGAGCCGTCCTCGGTGCGGACCGCGCCGGTGTGCACGCGGGCCAGGCGGTAGCGGCCGGAGGACCGGCCCTCGCACACGTCGAGCACGGCGACCTGCTCGGGCGTCGCGAACCACACGGAGTGCTCCTCGACCAGGCCGGGGGCGGCGGCCAGCACCGCCGGCCGCTGGTCGTCGACCACGCGCAGGCCGTGCGCCCACACCGCGGCGAGCCCCGTCGTCCGGGCCCGGAGCACGACGACGGGGCCGGCCAGCCCCAGCTCGCGGCGCAGCCAGCCGATCTTCGCCGGGTTGCGGTTGGAGCCGTAGGTCAGCAGCGGGACGCGGGCGGCCAGCGGCGGCGCGCCGCGCCCGGCGAGCCAGGCGTCGAGGTCGGGGCCGGTGCCGGGACCGGGGTCAGGGGCAGGGCCGGTGCCTCCCACCCGCCACGAGGAGCGGGCGGACGGGTCGGGGGTCAGGGCGAGCCCACCGCCGTCGACGTGCACGAACGAGCGTTCCGGCACCACCCCCGGGTACGGCGCGGCGGGGTACGCGGCGTCGGGGAAGTCGGGGGGCATCCCCCGCAGTATGGAGCGGGATCGCGCTCCCCGGCTCGTCAGCGACCCTGCTGAGCGTTGAGCCGGGCGGCCTGGCGCGTCAGGTGGTCGCGCTCGGCGAGGTTCGGGGCCTTCCGGGCCGCCTCGGCGTACAGCCGCGCTGCCGTTCCCGGGTCGCCGTCGCGTTCGTGCAGGTAGGCCGCCACCGCCGTGTGGCGCGGGAGCGTGTCGTCGAGCGCCGCGAGCGCCGCCAGCCCGGCGCGCGGTCCGTCGGCCTCGCCGACCGCGACCGCGCGGTTGAGCCGGACGACCGGGCTGTCGGTCAGGCGCACGAGCTCGTCGTACCACTCGACGATCTGCACCCAGTCGGTCTCCTCGGCGGTCCGCGCGTCGGCGTGGAGGGCCGCGATGGCCGCCTGGGCCTGGAACTCGCCGAGGCGGTCGCGGGCCAGCGCCGCCTGCAGGATCGCGACGCCCTCGGCGATCGCTCCCGTGTCCCAGCGGCCGCGGTCCTGCTCGGCCAGCGGCACCAGGCTGCCGTCGGGCGCGGTCCGGGCGGCGCGCCGGGCGTGGTGGAGCAGCATCAGCGCCAGCAGCCCCGCCACCTCGGGATGGTCGATCGCGGCCGCGAGCTGCCGGGTGAGCCGGATGGCCTCGGCGGCGAGGTCGACGTCGCCCGAGTACCCCTCGTTGAAGACGAGGTAGAGCACGCGGAGCACGGTCGCGACGTCGCCGGGCCGGTCGAACCGCACCTCGGAGACGGTGCGCTTGGCCCGGCTGATGCGCTGCGCCATGGTCGCCTCGGGCACGAGGTAGGCCTGGGCGATCTGGCGGGTGGTCAGCCCGCCCACGGCGCGCAGCGTGAGCGCGACCGCGGACGACGGCGTCAGGGACGGGTGGGCGCACAGGAAGTACAGCTGGAGCGTGTCGTCCGTCGCGGGCACGGAACCAGGCCCCGACCCGGAGGCCGGCTCCGCCGGGTCGACAGCGACGAGGTCCTCGCGCCGGCGACGGGCGGCCTCGGAGCGGGTCGCGTCGAGGAACTTGCGCCAGGCCACCGTGACCAGCCAGCCCTTCGGGTCCCTCGGCGGGTCGGCCGGCCAGACGTGCAGCGCCTCGACGAGCGCGTCCTGCACGGCGTCCTCGGCCGCCGCGAAGTCGGCTCCGCGACGGACGAGGACCCCGAGCACGCTCGGCGTGAGGCGCCGGAGCAGGACCTCGTTCACCGGCGAGGTCACTCCGTCACGGTGGGCGTGTGGGTCAGGAACGGCCGCACCTCCAGCCACTCGTGGATCGGCTCGCCCCCCTTCCCGGGGGCGGCCGACAGCTCCCCGGCCAGCTCGAGGGCGCGCTCGTAGCTGTCGACGTCGATCACCATCCAGCCGGCGATGAGGTCCTTGGTCTCCGCGAACGGGCCGTCGGTGACCGGCGGGCGCCCCTCGCCGTCGTACCGGACGAACGTCCCCTCGGGGGCGAGCGCCTGGCTGTCGACGAACTCGCCGGTCCCCTCGAGCCGGGTCGCGAAGTCCTGCATGTATTGCACGTGCGCCGAGATCTCCTCCGGCGTCCACCGGTCCATCGGCACGTCGTTGACCGCCGCCGGCGCGCCACGGTAGTGCTTGAGAAGCAGGTACTTGGCCATCGTGTCCTCCTCGGTCCGTCGTGACCCCGTCGTGGTCACGTTCACCGCGGGGACGGTGCCGGTCCCGGGTTATCGACATCCTCGCCGAAAGATTCCGGAACTCGTCGTCGGCCCCGGAGGAGGCGGGCCACCGGACCGCGCGGCGAGGCGACCAGCGCCACGACGAAGCAGGCCGTGCACACCAGCCCCATCGCGCCGGCGATCGAGCTGTCGAAGGTGAGCGCCAGGACGTGCCCGGCGACCGCCCCCACCCACCCCACGGCGACGGCGACGGCGACCATCGCGGCGAGGCTGCGGGTCACGAGGAAGGCCGTCGCGGCGGGGACGATCAACATCGTCACGACGAGGATCGCGCCGACCGCCTCGAATGCCGACACGGCGGTGATCGCGACCGCGACCAGCAGCAACCGGGACAGCAGCCGCGGCCGGAGTCCGGTGACCCGGCCGAAGTGCGGGTCGAAGGTCGTGGCCCGCAGCTCCTTCCACAACGCCGTGACCAGGATCAGGTTGAGCAGCACGACCACGGTGAGGACCACGCCGGACCGGGCGAGGTCCACGCCCCCGACGGTCACGACGTCGAACGGGGTGAACGCGATCTCGCCGTAGATCGTGGAGTCGAGGTCCAGGTGGATGTCCGAGGCGTACCGGGTGATGCCGAGGACGCCGAGCGAGAACAGCGCGGGGAAGACGAGCGCGATCGCCGCGTCGGAGGCCACGAGCCCGGTCGCCCGGACGGCGTCGATCCCGAGCACGCAGAGCACGGCGAAGGCGGCGGCGCCGGCGACCACCGGCACCGGCGCCCGCGTCTCGGCGATGAGCCACACGGCCACGATGCCCGGCAGCACGGCGTGGCTGACGGCGTCGGCGAGCAGGGCCATCCGGCGCAGCACGAGGAACGGGCCGAGCAGCCCGCACGCGGTCGCGGTCAGGCCCGCGACCAGCACGATCGTGAGGTCGTCGGCGGTCACCGGCCGCCCCCGTCCAGCCCGGCGCGTTCCCGCAGCTCGGCGAGCGCCTCCGGGTCGAGGGTGCCGACGAGGTCGAGCGGGTCGGGCTCGCGGGCGTCGCGCAGCCTGATCTGCGGGCCGTGGTCGAGCCAGGCCCGCCAGAGCGCCAGGTGCTCGGCGACGGCGGCCCGCTCCCGCCGCCCGGCTGGCGTCAGCGCGCCGTCGGTGGTGAGCAGGCCCGCCGAGACGAGCCGACGGCGGGTGCGGGGGTCGGCGGTGCCCGGGTCCTGCAGGGCCGTGGCGCGCCGCGCGGTGCGGCGGCGCCGGGCGAGCCGCAGCCGCCGCGACAGCACGCCGCGTCCGGGGGCCAGGACCACCGCGAGCAGGGCGACGGCCACCCCCACCAGCACGACGACGGGCCCGGTCGGCAGCTGCCCGCGGGTCGCGAGCAGCGCGCCCGTGACCCCGACGACCGCGCCGACGACCCCGGCCAGCACGAGCACGTGCGGGAAGCGGTCGGCCAGCTGGCGTGCGGCGACCGTCGGCACGGCCAGCATCGCGACCATGAGGATCGCGCCGACCAGCCGCACCCCGATCACCACGGCCGCGACGAGGAAGGCCGTCACGGCGATCTCCATCGCCCGCGTCGGCAGCCCGATCGCCGCCGCGTAGGCGCGGTCGAACAGCGTGGCGGCGAGCGCGCGGCGCAGCACCACCACCGCGGCCACCCCGACGGCGCCGACCGCGGCCATCACCGCGACGTCGCGTTCCAGCAGGCCCGCGGCCTGCCCGAACAGGAAGCTCTCCAGGCCCGCCTGCTGCGCGTTGCCGCCCGCGGTGATGTGGGTGAGCAGCACGATGCCCAGGGAGAAGAACCCGGACAGCACCACGCCGATCGCGGTGTCCGGCCGCAGCCGCGAGCGCTCGACGGCGACCATCAGCAGGGCCGCGACCAGCCCCGCGACGGCGGCGCCCGCGAGCAGCCCGGCGACCTCCTTGGTGCCGAGCACGAGGAAGGCCACGCAGACGCCGGGCAGCGTGGAGTGCGCGATGGCGTCGCCCACCAGGGAGCGGCCGCGGAGCACCGCGAACGAGCCCAGCACCCCGCTCGTCACGCCGAGGACGAGCGCCCCCGCGACGACGACCGTGTCGGTGTAGGGCAGGCCGAACAGGGCGCTCAGCCGGTCCACACCGGCGTCCCCTCGGGCAGACCGGCCCCGTACGCCCGGCGGACGGCGTCCTCGGTGAGCACCTCCGCGGTCGGCCCGCAGCCCAACGCCCGGACGTTGAGCAGCAGCACCCAGTCGAAGGCGCTGCGGACCTGCGCGAGGTCGTGGTGCACGACGACCGTGGAGCCGCCCTCGTCGGCCAGCGTGCGGAGCAGCTCGAGCAGGTCGGCCTGGGTGCGGGCGTCGACGCCGGCGAACGGCTCGTCCATGACCAGCACCTCGGCCTGCTGCGCGAGCGCCCGGGCGAGGAAGACGCGCTGCCGCTGGCCGCCGGAGAGCTGACCGATCTGCCGCCGGGCGAGCGGGGCCATGCCCACCCGGTCCAGGCACTCCTCGGCGATCCGCCGGTCCGCGCGCCCGATCCGCCGGAACCAGCCGGCCGCCCGGTAGCGGCCCATCGCGACGACCTCGGCCACGGTGATCGGGAAGTCCCAGTCCACGGACTCCGCCTGGGGCACGTACGCGAGGTTCTCCAGCGCCGCCCGGCCCTGGACGCCGGCGATCCGGACCGTGCCGGCGTCCGCCGGGACCAGCCCGAGGGCCGCCTTGAGCAGGGTCGACTTGCCCGCGCCGTTCGGGCCGACGATCGCCGACAGCGCGCCGCGCGGGAAGGTCGCGTCGACCTGCCACAGCGCGGGCGCGGCCCGGTAGGACACGGTGAGCGCGGAGATCTCCAGTGCGTGCATCCTCACCCTTCCCGGCCGGGCGCCCCGAGGGCGCTCGCGATCAGCTCGGCGTTCCTGCGGACCATGCCCGTGTACGTGCCCTCCGGCGTCCCGGGCTCGCCGGCGGAGTCGGTGTACAGCTCCCCGCCGATCGACGCCCTGAACCCCCGCTCGGCGGTCGCGGCGAGCAGCGCGTCGACGGTCTGCCGCGGGACCGAGGTCTCGATGAACGCCGCGGGGACCCGGCGGGTGGCGAGCAGCTCGGCGACCCGCTCGACGTCGGCCGTCGTGGCCTCGGCGGCCGTGGAGATGCCCTGGATGGCGGCGACCTCGATGCCGTACCGCCTGCCGAAGTAGGCGAACGCGTCGTGCGAGGTCACGAGCAGGCGCTGGGCGGGCGGGATCGCGGCGATCCGCTCGCGGACCTCGGCGTCGAGCGCGGTCAGCTCGGCGAGGTAGGCGCCGAGGTTGACCCGGTAGACGTCCGCGTGCTGCGGGTCGAGCGCGGAGAGCCGGTCCGCGATCGTGCGGGCCTGGTCCTCCCACAGCGCGACGTCGAACCAGACGTGCGGGTCCGGCTCGGGCGAGCCGGGGTGGGTGAGCAGCGCGGTGCGCGGGATCCCGTCGGTGACGGCGGCGGTGGGCTGCCGCGCGGCGAGGTCGGCGAGCAGGTCGCCCATCTTCCCCTCCAGGCCCAGACCGCCGTAGAGGATGAGGTCGGCGTCGCGCAGCAGCTTGACGTCCCGGGCGCTGGCCTTGAACAGGTGCGGGTCGACGCCGGGCCCCATCAGGCCGGTGACCTGCACGCGGTCGCCGCCGATCCGGTGCACGGCGTCGGTGATCATCGTGGTGGTCGTGGTCACGCGGACCTGGCGTTCGGCGACCGGGACGCGGTCGGCGGTCACGGTCCGGGCGGCACAGCCGGAGCCGAGCAGGCAGGCCGCGGCGAGCAGCACCAGTGCCGTCCACCTGCGCCGACCCACCATGTAGACCCGCCTATCTCACTGGTGAGAGCACTCTACGAAGTCAGGTGAGCATAGGGTGCGACCCCCGCCCGTGGTGTCTCGTTCTGAGAAGGTTCCTGCGTGTCCTCCACCACCGTCCCCCGGGACCTGCCGCCGACGATCACCTGGGAGCGCGACCGGATCGTGCTGGTCGACCAGACCCGGCTGCCCGAGCTGCACCGGGTGGAGGTCACGACCGTCGACGGGCTGGTCGACGCCATCCGGCGGCTGGTGGTGCGCGGGGCACCCGCGCTGGGCGTCGCCGGGGCGTACGGGGTGGCACTGGCCGCGCGCTCGGCGGCGAACGGGGGCGGGGACCTGGCCGGGGACGCCGAGCGCATCGCCTCCGCCCGGCCCACCGCCGTCAACCTGCGGCGGGGCGTGGAGCGCGCCCTCGCGGCCCCGGACCCGCTGGCGGCCGCACACGCCGTCCGGGACGAGGACGTCGCCGCCTGCCGGGCGATCGGGGCGCGGGGCGCGGCCCTGCTCGGCGAGCTGTGCGGGGAGCGCCCGCTGCGGCTGCACACCCACTGCAACGCCGGTGCGCTGGCCTGCGTGGAGTGGGGGACCGCGCTCGGGGTCGTGCGGTCGCTGCACGCCTCGGGGCGCGTGGAGCTGGTGGTCGCGGACGAGACGCGGCCGCTGCTGCAGGGCTCGCGCATCACCACCGTCGAGCTGCAGGCGCTCGGCGTGCCGCATCGCGTGGTCGTCGACGGCGCCGCGGCCTCGGTCATCGCGCGGGGGCTGGTCGACGCCGTGGTGGTCGGGGCGGACCGGATCGCCGCCAACGGCGACGTCGCCAACAAGATCGGGACCTACCCGCTGGCCCTCGCCGCTGCACGGGCCGGGATCCCGTTCGTCGTCGCGGCGCCGGAGACCACGGTCGACGCCGCGACGCCCGACGGGGCCGCGATCGAGATCGAGGAGCGGGACGCGGCCGAGGTCGTGGCCGGGGCGGACGCGTGGAACCCGGCGTTCGACGTCACGCCCGCGGACCTGGTCACCGCGATCGTCACCGACACCCGCACCTGGCGGCCATGAAGACTGCCGCCTTCCGGCTGATGCTCGTCGTGACCGTCCTCGGGTTCGGCGGGCACGCGCTGCTGCTGCCGGTGCTGCCGCTGTGGGTCAGCCGGGCCGGCACGGGCGAGTTCGGTGCCGGGACGACGACCGGGGTGCTGATGGCCACGACCGTCGCCACCCAGCTCGCGGTGCCGGCCCTGCTGCGGCGTGTCGGCTACCGGGTCGTGCTCGGCGCGGGCCTCGTGCTGCTCGGGGCGCCGACGCCGTTCCTGCTGCTCACGGCCGAGCTCGGGCCGGTGCTGCTGATCTCCGCCGTCCGCGGGATCGGGTTCGGGCTGCTCACGGTGGCCGGCAGCGCGCTGGTGGCGGAGCTGGTGCCGCCGGCCGAGCACGGGCGGGCGACGGCGCGGTACGGGTACGCGATCGGGATCCCGCAGCTGTTCCTGCTGCCGCTCGGCGTCGCGACGGTCGACCTGCTCGGGTTCGTTGGTGTGTTCCTGGCGGCCGGGATCGCGCCGCTGCTGGGCGCGGCGGCCACGCCGTTCCTGCGGACCGACCGGCCGGTGCGCGCCGAGCCGAGCGTCCAGGACCCCGCGGAGATCGGTACGGAGATGGTCCGGACTTGGCGTGCCGGCACCGGGCCGATGGCGGCGATGCTCGCCTGCTCGCTGGCCCAGGGCGGTCTGGTGACCTTCCTGCCGCTGGTCGCGCCGGCCGCGAGCGCGACCGCCCCGCTGGCCCTGTTCGCCGTCGCGGTCGGCGGGATCCTCGGCCGCGGGCTCGCCGGCGGGCTGGTCGACCGGCGCGGCCCGGGCCGCCTGCTGCTGCCCGGCACGCTGCTCGCCGCGGCGGGGATGGGGGTCGAGGTCCTGTCGGTCGGCGGCGCGGGCTGGCTGCTGGTCGGCGGCGCCTTCGCCGTCGGTGCCGGGTTCGGGCTGGTCCAGAGCGACTCGCTGGTCTCGCTGTTCGCCGTCGCCGGGCCCGCCCGCTACGGCGCCGCCAGCGCCGCGTGGAACATCGGGTTCGACGCCGGCACCGGCGCCGGGTCGAGCGGCCTCGGCGCGATCGCCGAGCCCTTCGGCTTCCGCGCCGCCTTCGGTGCCGCCGCCCTCCTGCTCCTCGCGGTCCTGCCCCTCACCCGCCGCCCCACCCCGTGAGCGGCAACTGCCCCTAGAGGGGCAGTACGCACTCACGACCCCCACCGACCAGGCCGTGTGCCGGTGGATGGACGGAAACCCCACGTCGCCGGGGGTCGTGAGCGGCAGGTGACCCTCTAGGGGCAGTGGGCACTCACGGGGTCAGTGGCCGCGGGCGATCCACTCCTCGAGGTGCGGTGCCTCGGAGCCGATGCTGGTGGAGTCGCCGTGCCCGGTGCGGACCTCCGTGTCGCCGGGCAGGGGCAGCAGGGTGCTGCGGATCGAGTCGATGATGGTGTCGAAGCTCGAGTAGGAGCGGCCGGTGGCGCCGGGGCCGCCCTGGAAGAGCGTGTCGCCGGTGAACACCGTCTTCAGCTCCGGCGCGTAGAGGCAGGTCGAGCCGGGGGAGTGCCCCGGGGTGACCAGCGCGCGGAGCTCGATGCCGCCCGCGGTGATGATCTGCCCGTCGGCGATCTCCTGGTCCGGGGACCGGTTGGGGTGGGTCATCTCCCACAGCGGCGCCTCGGCCGGGTTGAGCAGGATCGGCGCGTTGAACGTGTCCGCCAGCCGCGGGGCCTGGTTGACGTGGTCGTCGTGCGCGTGGGTGCACACCACGGCGACCACCCGGCGCCCGGCGATGATCTTGCCGATGGCCTCCGGGTCGTGCGCGGCGTCGATCACGACGACCTCGTTCTCGTCGCCGACGACCCAGACGTTGTTGTCGACCTCCCAGGTGCCCCCGTCGAGCGAGAACGTCCCGTGCGTGACGACGTGGTCGATCGGCCCCTTGTGGAGGCCCTCGGGAGTGGCCATCAGAGGACCACCACCGAGCGCAGCACGTCGCCGTGGTGCATCTTCTCGAAGGCGGTCTCGATGTCGTCGAGCCCGATCTCCTCGGAGACGAACTTCTCCAGCGGCAGCCGGCCCTGCAGGTGCAGGTCGACCAGGTAGGGGAAGTCGCGGGAGGGCAGGCAGTCGCCGTACCAGCTGGACTTGAGCGCGCCGCCGCGGCCGAAGTACTCGATCAGCGGCAGCTCGGGGGCCTTCAGGTCCGGGGTCGGGACGCCGACCAGGACGACGGTGCCGGCGAGGTCGCGGGCGAGGAAGGCCTGCTTCCAGGTCTCCGGGCGCCCGACCGCGTCGACGACCACGTCGGCGCCGAACCCGTCGGTCGCGGCCTGGATCGCCTCGACCGCGTCGGTCTCGCGGGCGTTGACGGTGTGGGTGGCGCCGAAGCCGCGGGCCCACTCCAGCTTCCGGTCGTCGGTGTCCACGGCGATGATCGTGGTGGCGCCGGCCAGGTTCGCGCCGGCGATCGCGGCGTCGCCCACGCCGCCGCAGCCGATGACGGCGATCGAGTCGCCGCGGCCGATGCCACCGGTGTTGATCGCGGCGCCGATGCCGGCCATCACGCCGCACCCGAGCAGGCCGGCGACCTGGGGCTTCACGGCCGGATTGACCTTGGTGCACTGCCCGGCCGCGACCAGGGTCTTCTCCACGAACGCGCCGATGCCCAGGGCCGGGGACAGCTCCTGGCCGGACTTCAGCGTCATCTTCTGCGTGGCGTTGTGGGTGTTGAAGCAGTACCAGGGCTTGCCCTTCTTACAGGCCCGGCACTGCCCACAGACCGCGCGCCAGTTGAGGATCACGAAGTCACCGGGGGCGACGTCGGTGACGCCCTCGCCGACGGACTCCACGATCCCGGCGGCCTCGTGGCCGAGCAGGAACGGGAACTCGTCGTTGATCCCGCCCTCCCGGTAGTGCAGGTCGGTGTGGCAGACCCCGCACGCCTGGATCTTCACGACCGCCTCGCCGGGACCGGGGTCCGGGACCACGATCGTCTCGACGGAGACCGGCTTGCCCTTCTCGAGGGAGACGACCCCACGGACCTCTTGCGCCATGCTTCTCACTCCTGTGTCGGGTCCACGCCGCGCGGGATGCGCGCATCGTGACCCTTTCATGGATCGGACGCGAGGTGCCCGGCGTCCCTGCCGCGGATCGTCCCCCGGAGGAGGGAAGCCCGCTCAGCCTGCGAGGTCGAGCGGGCGCAGCCAGATACCGTTCTTGGTCTGCACCAGGTCCAGCCCACGGGGGTCGGTGCACGCACCCTTCGGCCGGTGCGCGTCGAAGAGCCTGGCGTCGTCGAACACCGCGCCGCAACCGCCGAACCGGCGGCAGCAGTGGGCGCGGTCGGCGCCGACCCACGACGAGCCGCAACAGGTGATCCGGATCAGCTCGGTCGACGCCACGGCGGCGAGGGTACGTGCCGGCCCCGACAGAACCGGGCGCCGGTGATCACCTCGCGGGCGGGTCGTCCCCACCGCCCCGATCGACGAGCGTCCGGATCACCTCGTCGGCGTAGGCCTGCAGCCCCTCGCCGCGGGGGGCGAGGGCGGGCGTCGCGTGCGCGAGCTGGGCGTGCCCGAGGTAGGCGGTGTAGGCGAGCAGGCTGCGGCGCTCCGCCTCGGCCGCGGGGAAGCCGAGCCCGGTGAACAGGGCGGTCAGGTAGGCGAGCCGGCGCCGGGAGACGCGCTCGAGCACCGGCGCGACGAGCGGGTGCCCGGCGTTCCCCTGCAGGCCCAGCTCCACGGCGTTGCCCGCCCGCTCGGTGGTCGCCCCCAGGACCAGCAGCAACAGGGCGCGCAGCCGGGCGAGGGGCTCGGGCCTGGCCTCGACTGTGCGGATGACCTCCTCGGTCTCGACCCGCTCCCAGCGGTCGAGGGCGGCGGCCAGCAGCTCGTCGCGGGACCGGAAGTGCCAGTAGAAGCTGCCCTTGGTGGCGCCGAGCCGGGCGGCGAGCGGCTCGACGGCGACGGCCCGCGTGCCGCCCTCGGCCAGTGCCCGCAGGGCGGCGGCGGCCCAGTCGTCCGCGGTCAACGTCCTGCGTCCGGCCCTCGACATCGCCGTACGCGCGCGCTCGGCACCGAACCCGCGCGGCCGGCGCGCTGGTCCCCACTGGTCCGGGTGCTCCGACTGGTCGACCGGCGGCCGCGGGCAGCCGCCGTCCCCGCGCCGGACACCGCGCTGCTGCGTGGGGCGTTGCCGCGGGTCGACGCCGCCGACGCCTACGCCGTGCCCGCGCCGGACGGCGCGCCGACCGACCCGCAGGCCTGGGCGGACGCGGTGTTCCGCCGGGCGCCGGCCTGGGTCGCGGTCCTGCTGGCCCTGCGCCAGGCGCTGGTGGGGCTCGTCGGGATCGAGCGGGGCGACCGGTCCGCCTTCGACACCCTGCGCCGCACGGACGACGAGGTGCTCCTGCGCACCGACGCCGGCCACCTGGACTTCCGGGCCTCGGTCCTGCGCGAGCCCGGGCGCGTCGTGCTGAGCACCGTCGTGCGGATCCGCGGCGGCCGCGGCCGGCTGTACTGGGGCGTGGTGCGGCACCTGCACCCGGTCGTCGTCCGGTCGATGCTCGCGGCGGCGGCGCGCCGGTTGTCGCCGGGCGCACCCGCACGGTCGACCATGACGGGTGGAACCGCACATCCGGGGTAGCGTGCCCGGCATGACGCGGACGGCCGCCGACCTGCTCCCGCCGGACCCGCCGCTGGGCACGGCACTCGGCGTCGTCGCCGGGTCGGGGCGCCCCGGGCCGTCGCGGATCGTGGCACCCGCCGGGACCGCGTACATCGACGTCGGCACGCTCGCCGCGGCCCAGGACGGGCCCCATCCCGGCCTCCTTTCCGAGCCCACGCTCGACGGCCTGCTCGCGGCCGGCCGGCCGGCGTGGCGGGAGGTCCGGGAGTGGCTGGCCTCGTGGCTGGCCGACCCCGAGCGGCTGGCGCCGTACGCCCTGCCGCACGCCGGCGTCGTGCCGGTGCTGCCCTTCACCGTCGCGGACTACGTCGACTTCTTCGCCTGCGAGCAGCACGCGGCCAACGCCGCCGCGATCGCGAAGCCGGGCGCCACGGTGACCCCGAACTGGAAGCACCTCCCGGTCGGCTACCACGGCCGCGCCGGCACGGTCTACGTGAGCGGCAGCCCCGTCGTCCGGCCCGCCGGTCAGCGCGGTCCCGGCGACCTGGGCCCGACGAAGGCGCTGGACTTCGAGGCCGAACTGGGCTTCGTCCTCGGCGGCGCGAGCAGCGGGCCGGTGCCGCTGGAGGAGGCGCTCGACCACGTCTTCGGCGTGGTCCTGCTCAACGACTGGTCGGCGCGCGACCTCCAGTCCTGGGAGTCCCGACCGCTCGGCCCGCTCCTGGGCAAGTCCTTCGCGACCTCGATCTCCGCCTGGATCACCCCGCTCGACGAGCTGGCGGGCGCCTGGACCGAGCCGCCCGCCCGGGACCCGCAGCCGCTGCCCTACCTGCTGGGCAAGGCCGACCGGGGGCTCGACGTCACCCTCGAGGTGCGGCTGAACGGCGAGCGGATCTCCACCCCGCCCGGCGGCGACCTGTACTGGACGCCGGCCCAGCTCGTCACGCACCTGACCACGAACGGCGCCCCGATCCGGCCGGGCGACCTGCTCGGCTCCGGCACCGTCTCCGGGGCCCGCCGCGACCAACGCGGCTGTCTGCTCGAGCTGACCTGGGGCGGCCGGGACGAGTTCGCGCTGTCCGACGGCACCACCCGCCACTACCTCCACGACGGCGACGAGGTCTCGATCGTCGCCAGCGCCCCGCGGCCGGACGGCGGCCGGTTCTCCCTCGGAGAGGTGCGCGGCACGGTCCTGCCCGCCGGCTGACGCCGCTGCGCCGGGCGGCGGAACGGCGGTAACGACGCGCGGCGTATCAGCGAGAGTGTCGTCACTGTCAGAGGACACGTCGGGATCATCCGCGCCACGGCGCACGAGGACGGGACCACCATGGGCGACTTCAAGAGTTCGCACGACCACGGTCACCACGGCGACAAGCACCACGACGGCAAGCACGACAAGCACGAGCACCACGACAAGCACGACAAGCACGAGCACCACGACAAGCACCACGACCACGACAAGCACGACCACGACTGGAAGCACGACGACCACGACTCGTGGAAGCACGACGACCACGACTGGAAGCACGACGACCACGACTGGAAGAACTGCGACAACGAGGACCACGGGCACCAGCACCACGAGCACTCCGGGCACGACCACAGCGGCGGCGTCGTCCACTAGGGCCGCCGCCGGCAGAACCGCCGCACGAGGCGCGGGCCTCCCGCGCCGGTGACGGCCGGGGCACGCACGCGCCCCGGCCGTCCGTCACGTTCCCCGCGGGCCCTCCCCGGCCCGTTCTCGCTCGAGGAGGAGCCCGGTCGTGGCCACGCCGGAACCCGTCCGCAACCCCGTCGACGAGGCACTCGACCTGCTCGGCACGACCCTCGCCGGTGCGGAGGCCAACGACCGCGAGGACCTGGCCCGCCGGCTGCGCGCCGCCCGCGACGAGCTGACCGGAGCCACCACGGCGGGACGCCGGGTCGCCGCGATGCGTACCGCCTCGCAGGAGCTGACCCGGGCGCTCGACTCGCTCCGCTCGGACCTGCGCTATCGCCGCGCCGCCCTCGCCGATCCCGCCCGCGGCGCCCGGCTGCGCGCCGAGCTCAAGGCGCTGCGCACGCGGTCGTCCCGGCTGCGGGCCGTGTCCCGGGAGTGGTCCCAGATCCTCGGCGACGGCTTCGCGGGGCTGAGCTCCGACGTCGAGTTCTCCCTGCGCACGCGCACCCGGGCGGTGCTCACGGACACCGAGCGGGACATCGGCGAGCACGATCCGGGCAAGGAGCGGGTCGAGATCATGGGCCGGTTCCGGGAGCGGCTCGCCGCCGAGGCGGACCGGCTCCACGTGGAGCTGGACTACGGCGTGCGCGTCGTCGCGGACCGGCTGACCGAGGGCACCGAGCTGACCGAGCGGCTGCCGATGCCGCGCATCCCGATCCCGCCGGGCGCCGAGACCGTCGCGCTGATCGCCGAGCCGCCCCCGGGCGACGCCGGGCGGACCCCGATCCCGGCGCGCCTGCTCACCGTCGTCATGCCCTCGTACGGCGGGATCATGATGGCCTTCGTGCTCACCCGGTTCCTCGGCGTCGCCGTGCCGGTGTGGATGCTGGTCACGGGCGCGTGCCTGGGCGCGATCGGGCTGGGCGGCGCGGCGCTGAGCGGGGAGCGCAAGCGCGGCCTCGACCGCCGGCGGGCGGAGGTGCGCACCGCGGTCCGGACCATGGTCGACGAGTTCCAGCTGACCGTCGGCAAGCAGGCGCGGGACGCCGCGCGCTCCGCCAACGCCGAGCTGCGCCGCGCGATCACGACCGCCCTGACCCGCCGCGACGACGAGCTCGACCGCCGGCTCGGTGCCGCCGTGTCCGCCGTCGAGGGGCTGGAGAAGGTGGCCGCGGACCTCACCGACATCGACGACGACATCGCGACGATCGACGGGCTGCGCCGCCGCGCCGGCACTCTCATGCCGCAGTTCCCGCGCTGACCCCCACCAGCATCATCAGGGTGTCGGCGAGCTGGTCGATCCCCCGGTCGTCGCGCACCCAGACCGGTGCCTGCGACATCGCGGCGTGCATCGCCTGCAGGGTCGGGTCGACGGCGACCACGGTGAACTCGCCGGTCCGCAGTCCCTCCTCGACGACGGCGCGGAACACCGCGTCGTGCCGTCGGCGCAGGGCCTTGATACGCGCCCGCTGCTCCTCCGGCCAGTCGTCCGGCACCAGGAACAGACGCAGCGCGGCGGGGTACTCGCGGACGGCGATCCGGATGTGCTCGCGCAGCAGCGCCCGCAGCCGCTCGGTCGGGGTGCCGGCGGCGGGCACGGCCTCGAGACGGTCCGTCCAGTCCGTGCCCAGGGTCTCGATGGCTGCCGTGACCAGCTCGTCCTTGCTGGCGAAGTAGTAGTAGAGCGAGCCCTTCGTGACGTCCAGCCGCTCGGCGACGTCCTCGAGGCTCACCTCCCGGTAGCCCCGCTCGCCGAACAGCTCGGCAGCGGTCGTGAGGATCGCCCGCACCCGTTGCCCGCGCTTGCGCGCCACTCGCTGACTCACGCTTCACATCTTGACCCAAGAGTCAAAGTTTGTCACGGTGGTCAGCGAACGAGACGAGGGAGTCGACGTGTACGAGGACATCGTTTACGAGGTCGACGGCACCACCGCCGTGATCACCATGAACCGCCCGGCCCGGTACAACGCCTTCCGCGCGAAGACGGTCGAGGAGCTGACCAGGGCGTTCCGTGCGGCGTGGGCGGACCACGAGGTACGGGCGATCATCCTCACGGGAGCCGGCGACAAGGCGTTCTGCACCGGCGGGGACGTGAAGCAGCGTGCCGAGACCGGCGACTACGGGCCGAGCGACAGCGGCATGTTCGAGATCGGCTACCTGCACAAGCTGATCCGGGACGTGCCGAAGCCCGTGATCGCCGCCGTCAACGGGCTGGCGATCGGCGGCGGGCACGTGCTGCACGTGCTGTGCGACGTCTCGATCGCCGCCGACACCGCCCGCTTCGGCCAGAGCGGGCCCAAGGTCGGCTCGTTCGACGCCGGGTTCGGCTCCGCCTACCTCGCCCGCGTGGTGGGGGAGAAGAAGGCGCGCGAGATCTGGTTCTGGTGCCGGCAGTACTCGGCGCAGGAGGCGCTCGCCATGAACCTGGTGAACGCCGTGGTCCCGGCCGCGGACGTGCTGGACACCGCCAAGGCCTGGGCCGCCGAGGTCGCCGAGAAGAGCCCGACGGCGATCCGGGTGCTCAAGCACTCGTTCAACGCCGACACCGACCACCACGCCGGACTGTCCAACATGGCGATGTCCGCACTGGACCTCTTCGCGGTGTCGGACGAGGGCATGGAGGGCGCGCGCGCCTTCGCCGAGAAGCGCCCGCCCGAGTTCGCCAAGTACTACCGGGCCCACTGACCGTGGACTTCGCGCTCAGCGCCGAGCAGGAGTCCTTCCGGGACCGGGCCCGCGCCCTCGCCGTCGGGACGCTGCTGCCGGCCTACCGCGGGCGGGAGCGGATCGAGCCGGAGCTGCGCAAGGAGATCGGCGCCGCCGGCCTGATCGCCCCCGAGCTGCCCGCCGGGCTCGGCGGCCGCGGCACGGACCGGGTCACCTCCGGGCTCGTCACCGAGGAGATCGGGCGCGGCGACGTCTGCGTCGGGTACCTGCAGGTGGTGGGCTCGCTCGTCGGGCAGATCCTCGCGGGCAACGCCCCGGAGCTGGCCGCCGAGTGGGTTCCCCGGATCTGCTCGGGGGAGGAGGTCGTCGGCATCGGGCTGACCGAGCCGCACGCCGGGTCGGACGCCGGGGCGCCCCGGCTCACGGCCCGGCGCGACGGGCCGGACTGGGTGCTCGACGGCGTCAAGTCCCTGTCCTTCGCCGCCGACGCCGCGGCCGTGGTCGTCTTCGCCCGGACCGGGCCGTCGGCGGAGCGGGGCCGCGACGTCAGCGCGTTCCTCGTGCCGCTGGACCGGCCCGGGGTGACCCGCGAGCCGTACCCGGACGTGGGCACGACCGCGGTGGGACGGGGCGCGGCGCACCTCGACGGCGTCCGCATCCCCGCCGACCACCTGATCGGCGCCGAGGGCCACGGCTTCTCGCAGGTCATGCGGGGCTTCGACTTCAGCCGCGCGCTCATCGGCCTGCAGGTCCTCGGCTGCGCGGCGCAGACGCTCGACGAGACCTGGGAGTACGTCACCCGCCGCGAGGCCTTCGACCGTCCGTTGTCGACGAACCAGGGTGTCGCGTTCCCGCTCGCCGAGGCGGAGACCCTGCTCGACGCGGCCCGCCTGCTCTGCCTGAAGACGCTGTGGCTCAAGGATCACGACCTCCCGCACACGGCGGAGGCCGCGAAGTGCAAGTGGTGGGCGCCGAAGGTCGCCCACGACGCCATCACCCAGTGCCTGCTGCTGCACGGCCAGTACGGCTACCGCACGGAGCTGCCGATCGCGCAGCGCATGAACGACGTGCTCGGCCTGCAGATCGGCGACGGCACCGCCCAGATCATGAAGCTCGTGATCGCCCGGCAGCGGGTCGGCCGCGAGCTCGCCCCGTAAGGAGGAACAGTGTCGAGGATCGCCATCGTGACCGGCGCCGGCCGCGGGATCGGCCGGGCCATCGCCGAGCGGCTCGCCGCCGACGGTGTCACGGTCGTCGCGACCGACGTCGACGAGGCCACCGCGAAGGAGACCGGCGAGGCCGTCGGCGGGGTCGGGCTCCGCGCCGACGTGACCGACCGCGAGTCCGTGAACGCCATGGTCTCGCAGGTCCAGGGGCGGTTCGGCCGGATCGACGTCCTGGTCAACAACGCGGGCTGGGACAAGGCCGGCCCGTTCGTCGACTCCGACCCGGCCGACTGGGACACGGTCATCCGGATCAACCTCTACGGTGTCCTGCACACCTGCAAGGCCGTGCTGCCGATCATGATCGAGCAGGGCGGCGGCACGCTGGTCAACCTCGCGTCCGACGCCGGGCGGGTCGGCTCGTCCGGCGAGGCCGTGTACTCCGCGGCGAAGGGCGGGGTCATCGCCTTCACCAAGACCGTCGCGCGCGAGACGGCCCGGCACGGGATCAACGCCAACGTCGTGTGCCCGGGGCCGACCGACACCGCGCTCTTCGCGTCGATGGGCGGGGACAACCCGAAGCTGCGGGAGTCCCTGACCCGGGCGATCCCGTTCCGCCGGCTCGCCCGGCCCACCGACCTCGCCGGCGCGGTGGCCTTCTTCGCCTCGCCCGACGCCGCCTACATCACCGGCCAGACCCTCAGCGTCAGCGGCGGGCTGACCATGAGCTGAGGGGTACCCCTCCACCCGCGAGTCGGTACTTCCGGCACCGCGAGTCGGTACTTCCGGCACCGCGAGTCGGTACTTCCGGCACCGCGAGTCGGGGGCTCCGGGCGACCGGATGTGCGATGTCGGGAGATCCTGGTCAGGTCGCGGCGTGGGTGAGGCGGTGGAGCGTGACGCCGTCCTGTCCGGTCGGCCGGCTGGTCACCGTCCAGGTCCTCCGGGCGTCGGCAAGGAACTCGGGGGCCAGCGGGCGGCCGGGGTCCGTCAGCCACACCTCCCCGGCGAGCCGGGGGAGGACCGCCAGCAGCTCGACGACGTTGCGGTGCCCGTAGAGCAGGTCGGCGCCGAGTACCAGGTCGACGGGCTCCAACGCCGGATCGGACCAGCTGCGCGCGTCGGCCCGCAGCACGAGGTCGTTCAGCTCGGCACTGCGCCGGACCAGGCCGATCGCGGTCGACGACAGGTCGGTGGCGAGCACGTCGGCACCCGACCGCGCCGCCGCGAGGGCGGGCAGCCCGAGACCGCAGCCGATCTCGAGCACCCGCGTGCCGGGCGGGACCGCGGCGGCAGCGTCCGCCAACGCGATCCCGCTCGGCCAGATCTCGGCCCAGTGCGGGGGCAGCAGCTCGTCGCCGACCTCGTCGAACGGCACCTCGGCCCCGGGCGCCGGCCGCACGACGACGATCTCGCCGCCCGGCAGGGCCAGCGACTCCTGCACCACCTCGATCACGCCCCGACGTTGCCGGGCCCCGCGGCTCCCGGCAAGCCCACGATCATGTGTCCCGGAGTCGGCCGACCCGGTGACGTGAAACCGCCGACTCGCGGGGGGAGGGCGCGGCTCGCGGGTCCCTCACCTCCGCGCGGCTCTCACCTCACCTCGCCCGCCCTCGTCACGACGTGGTCGACGAAGCCGTAGGCGCGGGCCTCCTCGGCGGAGAACCAGCGGTCGCGGTCGAAGTCCTCGGTGATCCGCTCGACCGTCTGCCCGGTGTGCTCCGCGATCAGCCGGGCCACTTCCTCCTTGTTGCGCCGCAACAGCTCCGCGCGGATCCGGATGTCGGTCTCCGCGCCCCCGACCCCGGCCGAGGGCTGGTGCATCAGCACCTTCGTGTGCGGCAGGACGTACCGCTTCCCGCGCGTCCCGGCGGACAGCAGCACCTGCCCCATCGAGGCCGCCAGCCCCATCGCGTAGGTGGCGACGTCGCACGGGATGAACCGCATGGTGTCGAGGACGGCGAGCCCGTCGTGCACGGAGCCGCCGGGCGAGTTGATGTAGAGCGAGATGTCCGCCTCGGAGTCCTCGGCGGCGAGCAGCAGCATCTGGCCGGCGATGCGGTTGGCGATGTCGGCGTCGACCTCCTGCCCGAGGACGACGATCCGGTGGGTCAGCAGCCGCTCGAACACCGAGTCGGCGAGGCCGGGCGCGGAGGCGGGTGCGCTCATCCGGGCCGGGGTCAACGGAGCCGACAACGGCGTGGCGGGCAGGTGGAACGGCGGGTTCGGGGACGGGATCGGGACGGGCACGGGTGCCTCCTCGCGGGACGACGTCGCGGACCGGAACGCGGTGCGACGACGGCGGGACCTGACCCGGCCGACGCTAGGGTCGGCCGGGCCGCGGGGAACCGTGCTTCGCCCACGGCGAATCCGGGACCTGCGGTTTTCGCCCACCGTGAACGCCGTGGGGCACATCAGGCGCCTGGCGACGGATCCACGGCGACGCCCGCCTCAGACCGCGACCGGGCTCCTCCGCCGCAGCACCACGACCACGCCCAGCGCCGCACCGACGAGGACGGCCCCGGTGACCGCGAGCGTCGCGGCGTCGGGGGAGACGAGCGACTGCCCCCGCAACGCCTGCCACGTCACGACCGCGAGCAGCCCGGCGTAGGTGGCCGCGGCGACGCCGACCAACCCGGCCCGGACGTCGACGGACCGCAGCACCGCGACCCGCGCGGCCAGCAGCTCCAGCCCGAGGAGCACGAGCGGCAGCACCTGCAGCGCGTGCATCCCCACGAAGTGCGGGATCCGCAGGTCACCCGCCTCGGTGCTCCAGCCGAGCAGCGGCAGCCCGGCCCCGCCGTCGGCCAGCCCGACGGTGTGCGCCCCGGTGATCCCGGCCGCCGCGGTGGGCCCGGCGATCCCCGGCAGCGTCATCAGGACCCCCAGCCCCATCCCGACGACGGCGAGCAGCGCGCCGGCGCGGACCGCCCGGCCGCGGGCGGGATCGAGCCCACGGACCCGGTGGAGCTGGGCCGCGGCGTAGAGCGAGGCGAGCCAGACGGCGACGATGGAGACCGCCATGATCGTGAAGAGGGTCGAGTTCAGCGCGGTCGTGCGGTTGAAGTGGCTGGTGGTGCCCCGCACGACCTGCAGGACGATGATCACCAGCTCCACCCCGAGCAGCACCGCGGCGACGGTGCCGGCCCGGTGTGTCCACCGGGCCGCCCCGGGCCGGTGCTCGCGGACGAGCGCGACGAGCCAGGCCCAGGTCACGGCGTAGATCAGGGTCGAGAGGGCGAACTTGGTGGGCTTGGCCCAGATCGGCAGCCCCGTGAGCACCCGGTCGTCGGCGACGAGCCCGACGAGGCCCACGACGCTCAGGGCGGCCATGGCGACGGCGAGCACCATCAGCGGCCGGTGCCAGCCGAGGGCGCCGCGGAGGGTCAGGGACGGGACGGATCCGGTGGTGGCGGGCATGGCGTCTCCCGGGAGGGCGGTGGGAACCGTTGGGCGGACACGTGCTCCTGCGCGAGCCGGCGGAGGGCGGCGAGCAGCCGCTCGCCGAGGACCGTGCCGACCAGCGCGGTCTCCACGCGGGTCTCGGCGTCCTCGACGGCGGTGACCGTGTCGAGGTCGGCCTCGGCGATGCGTTCGGCGGCCTCGGCGTACACGTCGGCCAGGCCGGCGAGCCGGTCGCCGGTCACGCGCTGCATCGTGGCGAGGACGTCGATCGCGGCCCGGCGGGCCAGCGGGTCCGGCGAGAGCCGCCAGCCCCGCTCCGCGACGATCGCGTCGATCCGTGCGGCGGCGGCCGCGTGCAGGGGGTCGTCGACGGCCGGCGCGGGTGCGTCGGCGGCGTCGATGGTGAGGCCGAGGGTGTCGTGCAGCGGCACGGCCGGGTCGTCGATCGCGGCGAGGACGGCCCGCACCGCGGCGATCGAGAGGCCGCCGACCTCGACCAGCGACCGGACGAGCGCGAGCCTGCGGACGTGCTCCTCGCCGTACCGCGCCTGGTTCGGCGAGGTCGTGACCTCCCCGCGGGGGAGGAGCCCCTCGCGGAGGTAGTACTTGATCGTCGCGACCGGGACCCCGGTCACGCGGCTCAGCTCGGCCATGCGCATGACCGATACTTTAACTATCCGATAGCGCCGCTGTCCATTATTTCTCGAGAGCCCTGCGCAGCAGGTCGGGGATCGCGCGCTTGCCGGAGCCGTCCGCGGCGATCACGACGTAGACGGTGCGGCCCGTGCAGGTGACCTCGTCCCCGCGGCGCACCTCGAAGTGCAGGTCGAAGCTTGTGGTGCCGATCCGCCCGGCCGACACCGCGATCGCCACCGGGTCGCCCCAGCCGACGCCGGCCCGCCAGTCGATCTCCGACCGGACCAGCTGGACGTCGAACCCCGCCGCGACCAGGTCGGCGTAGGCGAGCCCGGCATGGGCGAGGAAACCGGACATTGCCTCGTCGAACCAGACCAGGTACCAGGAGTTGAAGACGACGCCCTGCTGGTCGACCTCGTGGTACCGGACGTGCCACGGATGGACGTACTCCTGCGCCGTCGCCACGCCCGGAGCCTAGGGGGATCGTTCGCGGCGGGTGATGTCGCTCCCGTCCCACCGGGCGACGGTGGCCCGACCAGCCCCGCCGAGGAGGAGCCCATGACCGAGACCGCGATCGCCGACCACGGACTCGTCGGCGACCTGCACACCTCCGCCCTGGTCAGCACCGAGGGCACGGTCGACTGGTTCTGCTGCCCGCGCGTCGACTCGCCCAGCGTGTTCGGCGCCCTGCTCGACGACGAGCGCGGCGGCCACTTCAGGCTGGCCCCCATCGACCCCCACACCTCCCGGCAGATGTACTTCCCGGACTCGGCCGTGCTGGTCACGCGCTTCTTCACCGAGTCCGGCGTCGGCGAGGTCGCCGACTTCATGCCGGTCCTGGGCCGGCACAACGGCGGGAGCCGGCTGGTCCGGATGGTGCGCTGCGTGCGGGGACGGATGCGCTTCGCGGGGCACATCGCGCCGCGCTTCGACTACGGCCGCCGCGCGCACCGGACCGAGGTCACGGAGAAGGGCGCGGTGTTCGCCACGGACGCCCTCACGTTGACCGTGCACGTCGTCCGCGAGCCGGAGGACCCGCGCATCGCCCAGGTCGAGGTCGAGGAGGGCGACGTCGGCTTCACCCTGGAGCTCGCGGCCGGCGAGCTGCGCGGGGTGGTCCTCGAGGCCGATGCCACGGACCCGCCGCGCGAGATCAGGGTCGAGGAGATCAACCGGCTCTTCGACGACACCGTGGCCTTCTGGCACACCTGGCTCTCCCGCTCCACCTACCGCGGGCGCTGGCGGGAGATGGTGAACCGGTCGGCGATCACGCTGAAGCTGCTGACCTACGACCCCTCCGGCGGGCTGGTCGCCGCCCCGACCGCGGCCCTGCCCGAGCAGGTCGGCGGCGAGCGCAACTGGGACTACCGCTACACCTGGGTGCGCGATGCGTCGTTCTCGGTGTTCTCCCTGCTCAAGATGGGCTTCGTCGACGAGGCCTCGCGGTTCGGCGGGTGGCTCGGGGACCGGGTGCGCGAGCGCATCGGCGGCGAGGGCGGCCCGCTCAACATCATGTACCGGGTCGACGGCTCCTCGGACCTGAAGGAGGAGATCCTCGAGCACTGGTCCGGGTACCGCGGCTCGTCCCCCGTCCGGATCGGCAACGGCGCGGCCGACCAGCTCCAGCTCGACATCTACGGCGAGGCCGCGGACAGCATCGCGGCGCTGGACCGGGCCGGGCTCCGTGCCCCGCACCGCGGGTGGACGGCGATGGTGGAGGTCCTCGACTGGCTCTGCGAGCACTGGGACCAGCCGGAGGAGGGGATCTGGGAGACCCGCGGCGGCCGGCAGTCCTTCACCTACGGCCGCGTGATGGGCTGGGTCGCGCTCGACCGCGGGATCCGGCAGGCGATCGAGACCGGCCGGCCCGCGCCGCTGGAGCGCTGGCGCGAGGAACGGGACCGGATCTACCGCCAGGTCATGGAGCGCGGCTGGAACGCCCGCCGCGGCGCGTTCGTGCAGCACTACGACACGGAGGTCCTCGACTCCTCCCTGCTGCGCATGGCGACCGTCGGCTTCATCACGCCGGAGGATCCGATGTGGACCTCGACGCTCGACGCGATGGAGGCCGAGCTGGTCACCGACAGCCTGGTGTACCGCTACGACCCGGCCGCCTCGCCGGACGGGCTGCGCGGCTCCGAGGGCACGTTCTCCCTGTGCTCCTTCGCCTGGGTCGACGCGCTCGCCCGGGCGGGCCGGCTCGACCAGGCGCGACAGGCGTTCGAGAAGATGCTGACCTACGCCAACCACTTGGGCCTCTACTCCGAGGAGATCGCCCTCACCGGTGAGCAGATCGGCAACTTCCCGCAGGCGTTCACCCATCTCGCGCTGATCGACGCGGCCACCACGCTCGACGCAGCGCTGGACCGCCGGCGCTGAGGGGAGGACACCGTGTGCCTGTTCGTCGGGCTGCTGCTGTTCGGACCGCGGATCGTCGACGTGCTGTGGTGGCTCGTCGACCCCGTCCGCTGGAACGCGACCTTCGACAACGTCCTGTGGCCGATCCTCGGCATCGTGCTCCTGCCGCTCACGACGCTGGTCTACGTCCTCGTCGCGCCCGGCGGGCTCCACGGGTTCGACGCCGTCTGGCTGGCCATCGCGCTCCTGATCGACCTGTCGGGGTACGCGGGCAGCCGGCGCTACGGCCGGCGGGGGAGGGTGAGGGCCTGACGGGATCACCTGCGCGAGGTGATGCGACCGGCCGGCGGGGCCGGACGATGGACGACGCCTGGGGGAGGTGCGGTCGCCGCGTGGGACGGCCGCACCGGGAGGGGGTTCCACGTGCTGCTCGTCCTGCTGCCGGTCGCGCTCGGCCTGCCGGTGCTGCTCATGCTGGCCGTCCTGTTGCTCGCCCGGCTCGAGGCGGCCCTGCTCGTCCCGGCGCCGCGCCGGCCCGCGCCCGGCGCGGCGCGGAACCCGCGCTCACGGGCGGCGGCGGTCGCGAGGCCGCGGGCCCGGCCCGCCCGGGTGGTCCCGCGCCCGGCGTCCGGCCCGGCGCCCGGCCCGACGCTGCCCTCCTGCCGGACGGCCCGCCCGCGCGTCCGGCGGTCCTGAGGCCGGTCCCGACGCCGGTCCGTCACTCGTCCTTCGTCGTGGCCCGCTGCACGGCACCGAGCAGCAGCTTCGCCACCACGCCGACGGCGAGCAGCCCGGTGACCATCTGCGTCGTCACGATGATCCGGGCGACCTGCGTGACGGGCGTGATGTCGCCGAAGCCGACCGTCGCGAACACGGTCACGGTGAAGTACAGCGCGTCCGTGCGGCCGAGGTTCTGCGTGAACGACGCGGGCGCGGCGGTCGACATCACCGTGTAGACCGACGAGTAGAGCAGCAGGAGCGCGGGCAGGCCGATCATCGCCGTCTCGGCCGCGCGCAGCCGGGGTACGTCGGACCGGATGATGGCCTGGGTCTGCCACACGACGGCGAGGGCGAGCGCGACGAGGCCGGCCACGAACCAGAACAGGGTGCCGGGATTGATCCCCCGGTCGAGCGGTGCCTTGAAGTAGACGACGACCAGCAGCGCGGTGGTGAGCACCGAGCGGACCAGCGAGGCCGCGGCCTGGCGCCGCCGGGACCCGCGGCGCTCCGGGCGGCCGTTCATCCGCCGTGCCCGGCCGGTCGCCCCACGCCTCCCACCCGTGCCTCCCTCCCACACGAGCGGCCAGTCTCGCCCCGGATCCGGGGCGGCGGGTCACCCGCCGGAGGTGGCCCCGGTCTGCGTCGAGCGCCGCGCGGGCGGGTGCTCGGCGCGCTCCCGGATCGTCCGGTTCACCGCGCGCCCGAACGCCGTGACCACGCCCTGCACCGTGACCGGCTTGAGCCGGGAGAGCGCCGCGGCCAGCCGGGACCGCTGCGCGGCCGGGCGCCCCGCGTCCCGGTAGGGCTGCAGGACCTCCTCCTGGAACAGCGTCATCAGGTCGTCGGCGAGCGCGGAGGTGTGCCGGTCGATGACCTCGCGGGAGCGGCGCCAGAAATCAGCCGGCAGCCCGAAGTCCAGGGCGTCGAGTCCCGCGCCGAGCGCGATCGGGCCCTGTACCCGGTAGCGGTCCCCGTCCACGGGTTCGACGGCGCCGTACGCGACGAGCTTGTCGACGGCGCCCTCGTCGAGCCGCCGCCCGGCCCGTGCCTCCAGCCCGGCGTGGTCGACCTCGTCGAGCTGCTCGGGCGCCCATGGTGTGAGCAGCGCGAGCTGCAGCGCGAGCTCCTCCGGCCCCGCCGACTGGGGGAGCCGCTCGAGGTGCCGTTCGATCGCCGTCAGAGTGAACCCGAGGTCGGAGAGCTCGGCGACCAGGAGCAGCCGGGCCACGTGGTCCGGCCCGTACAGCCCGGTGCGGCCGCGCAGCTGCGGCGGGGGGAGGAGCCCGCGACCTGCGTAGTAGCGGATCGTCCGCACCGTGGTGCCGGTGCGGGCGGCCAGCTGGTCGACCGTGAGGAGCTCGGGATCGGGTCCCGTAGGCGCTGGTGCTGCCATGGCGGCAGATTACGGCACGGGTTGACCCATGTGACAGTCCTGCTGTAACAATTCTGCTGTCACGATCGGACGCGGGGCGGCGCCGCCGCCTGCGCTCCGGGCAGACTTCTTCACGAGAGGGTTCGCATGAGCGAGACCGCCCCATCGATCCCACAGGCGTACGTCTACGACGCGATCCGGACCCCGCGGGGACGCGGGAAGGCCTCCGGCTCCCTGCACGAGGTCAAGCCGGTCTCCCTGGTCATCGGCCTGATCCAGGAGCTCCGGGCCCGGTACCCGGAGCTGGACCCGAACGTCGTCGACGACGTCGTGCTCGGCGTCGTCTCCCCGATCGGCGACCAGGGCGGGGACATCGCCAAGACCGCCGCGATCGCCGCCGGGCTGCCGCACACCGTCGCCGGCGTGCAGCTCAACCGGTTCTGCGCGTCCGGCCTGGAGGCGGTGAACACCGCCGCGCAGAAGATCCGCTCGGGCATGGAGGAGATGGTCCTCGCGGGCGGCGTCGAGGCGATGAGCCGCGTGCCGATGGGCTCGGACGGCGGCGCCTGGGCCATGGACCCGGACACCAGCTACACCACCGGCTTCGTGCCCCAGGGCATCGGCGCCGACCTGATCGCGACGATCGAGGGCTTCTCCCGCGAGGACGTCGACACGTTCGCGGTGGAGTCGCAGGCGCGGGCGGCCAAGGCCTGGGCCAACGGTTACTTCGCCAAGTCCGTCGTGCCGGTCAAGGACCGCAACGGCCTCACCGTCCTCGACCACGACGAGTTCATCCGCGCCGGCGCGACGCTGGAGAGCCTGGCCGGGCTCAAGCCGTCGTTCGAGATGATGGGGCAGGAGGGTGGCTTCGACGCCGTCGCGCTCCAGCGCTACCACTGGGTCGAGAAGATCGACCACGTGCACCACGCCGGGAACAGCTCCGGCATCGTCGACGGCGCGTCGCTCTGCCTGATCGGCACCGAGGCGGCCGGCAGGGCCGCGGGCCTCACCCCGCGCGCCCGGATCGTCTCCACCGCGCTCTCCGGCGCCGACCCGACGATCATGCTCACCGGGCCCGCCCCGGCCAGCCGCAAGGCGCTCGCCAAGGCCGGTCTCACGGTCGACGACATCGACCTGTTCGAGATCAACGAGGCGTTCGCCGCCGTGGCCCTGCGCTACATGCGGGACATGGGGATCCCGCACGACAAGACCAACGTCAACGGCGGCGCCATCGCCATGGGCCACCCGCTGGGCGCCACCGGCGCCATGATCCTCGGCACCCTGCTCGACGAGCTGGAGCGCCGGGACCTGCAGCGCGGCCTCGCCACGCTGTGCGTGGGCGGCGGCATGGGCATCGCGACCATCATCGAGCGGGTCTGAGAGGGATTCCGGTGACCGAGAAGGCAGTGCGCTGGGAGTCCGACGCCGACGGCGTCGCGATCGTCACCCTCGACGACCCGAACGCCAGCGCGAACACGATGAACGACGCCTACAAGCAGGCGATGGGCGAGGTGATCACCGAGCTCGAGGCCGCGAGGGACGACATCACCGGCGTCGTGATCACCTCGGCGAAGAAGACCTTCTTCGCGGGCGGCAACCTCGACGACCTGCTCGCCGCCGGCCCCGGCGACGGCCCGGCGGTGTTCGAGAACGTCACCGAGGTCAAGGCGCAGCTGCGCCGCCTGGAGAAGCTCGGCCGGCCTGTCGTCGCCGCGATGAACGGCACCGCGCTCGGCGGAGGCCTGGAGATCGGGCTGGCCTGCCACCACCGGATCGGGCTCGACGCGAAGGGCGTGGTCTACGGCCTGCCCGAGGTCACCCTGGGCCTGTTGCCGGGTGGCGGCGGCGTCACCCGCATCACCCGGCTGCTCGGCATCGCCAACGGGTTCATGAACGTGCTCGCGCAGGGCCAGCGGCTCACGCCGGAGAAGGCCCTCGAGCTCGGCGTGATCCACGAGCTCGCCGCCTCGAAGGAGGAGGCGATCACCAAGGCCAAGGCCTGGATCGCCGCGAACCCCGAGGCGACGCAGCCGTGGGACACCCCCGGCTACAAGATCCCGGGCGGCACCCCGTCGAACCCGAAGCTCGCCGCGATCCTGCCGGCCTTCCCGGCGAACCTGCGCAAGCAGCTCAAGGGCGCGCCGATGCCGGCCCCGCGCAACATCCTGTCCGCGGCCGTCGAGGGCGCCCAGGTGGACTTCGACACCGCGCTGCGGATCGAGAGCCGCTACTTCGTGGACCTGGTCGTCGGCCAGACGTCGAAGAACATGATCAAGGCGTTCTTCTTCGACCTCAACGCGATCAACGGCGGCAAGTCCCGTCCCGACGGGGTCGACAAGTACACGCCGCGCAAGGTCGCCGTGCTCGGCGCCGGGATGATGGGCGCGGGCATCGCCTACGTCTGCGCCCAGGCCGGCTGGGAGGTCGTGCTCAAGGACGTCTCGCTGGAGGCGGCCGAGAAGGGCAAGGGCTACTCCGAGGGCCTGGTCGCGAAGGGCGTCAAGCGCGGCAAGGTGACCCTGGAGAAGGGTGAGGCGCTGCTCCAGCGCATCACCCCGACCGCCGACTACAACGACCTCGCGGGCTGCGACATCGTCATCGAGGCCGTGTTCGAGTCGGTGGAGCTCAAGCAGGAGGTCTTCCGCGAGGCCATGAAGGTGGTCGAGCCGGACGCGCTGCTCTGCTCGAACACCTCCACGCTGCCGATCACCGAGCTGGCGGCGGGCATCGACCGGCCGGGCGACTTCATCGGCCTGCACTTCTTCTCGCCGGTGGACAAGATGCCGCTGGTCGAGATCATCAAGGGCGAGCGGACCTCCGACGCCACGCTGGCCAAGGCGTTCGACGTCACCCTCGGGATCCGCAAGACCCCGATCGTCGTCAACGACTCGCGCGGCTTCTTCACCAGCCGGGTGATCGGGACGTTCGTCAACGAGGGCATCTCGATGCTCGCCGAGGGCATCGACCCGCAGACGATCGAGCAGGCGTCGGCCCAGGCCGGCTACCCCGCGCCGGTCCTGCAGCTGATGGACGAGCTCACCCTCACCCTGCCGCAGAAGATCCGCAAGGAGACGCAGGCAGCCGCCGGCGACTCCTGGGTCCCGCACCCGGCCGACGAGATCGTGGACCGCATGGTCGACGAGTTCGGCCGCAAGGGGAAGAGCTCGGGCGCCGGGTTCTACGAGTACGCCGAGGGCAGGCGGGTCCGGCTGTGGCCGGGCCTGCGCGAGCGGTTCGGGGCCACGAACCACGACGTGGACCTGCAGGAGCTGTCCGAGCGCATGCTGGTGATCGAGTCGCTCGAGACGGTGCGCTGCTTCGACGAGGGCGTGCTCGAGACCGTGCCCGACGCCAACATCGGCTCGATCTTCGGCATCGGCTTCCCGGCCTGGACCGGCGGCGTGATGCAGTACATCGAGGGCTACCCGGGCGGGGTCGCCGGCTTCGTGAAGCGGGCGGACGAGTTCGCGGCCAAGTACGGCCCGCGCTTCGAGGTCCCGGAGTCCCTGCGCAAGCGCGCCCAGGAGGCGGTGGCCGCGGCCTGATCGCGCCATAGTCAGAAGCACGGCGAACGGCACTTTCGCTCACATCTGGTGAGCGGAAGTGCCGTTCGCGCATCACGGCTCAGCTTATTTTCAGGCAAATCGGGCACCCTGGATCCGTGGCCGACTGGGTGTTCTCGATCGTCGACCGTCTCGGAGCCGCCGGGGTGGGGCTCCTGATCTTCCTCGAGAACGTGATCCCGCCGATCCCGTCGGAGGTGATCCTGCCGCTCGCGGGCTTCCGCGCCCGGGTCGGCGCGATCGACGCCCTGTGGGTCTGGCCGGCCGCGACCGCGGGCTCCGTCGCCGGGGCGCTGGTGCTCTACGGCCTGGGCGCCTGGCTGGGCTACGAGCGGCTCTACGAGCTGGCCGGCAAGCGCTGGTTCGTGCTGTCCAGCCGCAAGGACCTCGAGCGCGGGTACTCGCTGTTCGCCAAGCGCGGCGGCGCGATCGTGCTGCTCGCGCGGTGCGTGCCGCTGATCCGCAGCGTCGTCTCCATCCCCGCCGGGCTCGCCCGGATGCCGCTCTGGCGGTTCACCCTGCTCACGGCCATCGGCAGCGGGGTGTGGAACGCCGTGTTCCTCGGCCTGGGCTGGCTGCTGGGGGAGAACTGGGAGCGGGTCGAGGGCTATCTCGCGCCCGTCTCCACGGTCATGCTCGTCCTCTGCGTCCTGGGGCTCGGGTGGCTGGTCGTGCGCCGCCTGCGGGGCCGGAACCGGCGAGGTGGCGCACACCGCGCCCGATGAGGTTGCCCCCGCGGGCCGGACGGGCGACGATCGCTCACCGGCGGACGGCGGAGGGGTGTGCGGTGACCACGGAGCAGGACTGGGCGGAGGACCGGCGGCGCTTCGCCTCCCCCGACGACCGGACCGTCGGGCCGCTGGCCGGCGAGTTCGTGGCACTGGCCTCCGCCCTGCTCGAGGCGGGCACCGTGGCGGACGTGCTGGACCGGGTGATCCGGTCGGCGAAGGCCGTCGTCCCCGGGGCCGACCTGGTGAGCGTCACGCTGCGCGACCCGGAGCGCGGCTTCCACACGCCCGTCGAGACCGAGGAGCTGGCCACCCGGCTCGACAGGCTGCAGTACCGGCTCGACGAGGGGCCCTGCGTGGCCGCCACCCGGCGCGAGGGGATGGGCCTGGTGCACGTGGCCGACCTCGCCGACTCGCCCGAGTTCCCGCGGTGGGGCCCGGCCGCGGCCGCGCTCGGCGTGCGCTCGGTGCTGGCCGTGGGCCTGTTCCCCGAGGGCGACGCCCCGCGGATGGGTGCGCTGAACCTCTACTCGCGGGACGTCGGCGGGCTGGACGTGGCCGAGCGGGACGTGGCGCTGGTGCTGGCCGCGCACGCATCGACCGCGCTGGCCGCCACCCAGGCCTGTGCGGCGGCGGACCTGGAGGTCGCGCAGCTGCGCCGGGCGCTGGAGAGCCGGGACGTGATCGGCCAGGCCAAGGGGATCCTGATGGAGCGCCGCGGCATCTCCGCCGAGGAGGCCTTCGACGTCCTGCGGCGCACCTCCCAGTCGCTCAACGTCAAGCTCGCGCAGGTCGCCGAGACGCTCGCCAGCCGCCGGTCCGAGCTGTGAACCGGGCCGTCACCAGCAAATAGCCCAGCACCACGGCCGCCGACCAGGCCAGCGGCTCGACCACCCCGGCGTCGAAGCCGCGGGCCGCGAGGCCGAGCAGGCCCGTGGCGCAGAGCGCCGTGCCGGTCCAGAGGGCGGGCCCGGGCGCCGGGTGGCGCGCCGACCGCGTCTCCAGGCGGCCGGCGAGGCGGACCAGCCCGCACAGCACCGCCAGCAGCGCGGCCACCCACAGCGGGGCGCCGAGCAGCCAGCCGGTGCTCCACGGCTCCGGAGTGGACCGGCCGAGGGCGAGGGTGGACACGCCCAGGACCGCGACCAGCGCGGACATGTGCCAGAGGAACACCGTCATGGTGCGCGGGGCGAGCAGCGCCAGCGCCCCGGCGACCCGGGGCGCGGCCGCGGCGCGGACCAGCAGTGGGCGCAGCGCGAGCAGGGCGCCGAGCTGGAAGACGGCCAGGGTGACCAGGCACAGGGTCGGCGGGCTCATGTTCGACACGGGCGCGCCGGGCATCCCGATCATGCTGGCCGGGTAGGGGCCCGCGAGGACCAGCGCGGCGGTGGCGGCGAGCCCGGCGGCACCGACCCCGGCGGCCCGCACCCCGGTCAGCCCAGCGAACCGGCCCTCCGCGTAGGCGATGCCGAGCTGGTGCACGGCGACCCAGACCAGGACCGCGTTGACGAACCCGACGACGGGCACCCCGGCGAAGCGCAGAGCGTCGACCGCGGCGGCGCCCACCACCAGCGGCACCAGCACGGCGTGCCCGAGCCGGGCGTGCGCGGCGACCATCAGCGGCGTCAGTGCGACAAGGACCAGCTGCACCACGAGGAACCACAGCAGCTGCGGCACCACCCCGGCGGCGAAGTCCACCGGCTGGGCAGGCAGCCCGGCCGCGATGAGCAGCGCCGGCAGCGGCACCCACACCGCGAGCAGCGCGAACACCGGCAGCACCAGGCGTTGCACCCGCGCAGCGACCCACGCCTGCGGCACCGGCCGGCGGCGCAACGACAGCGCCCCGGCCGCGCCCGCCGCGAAGAAGACCAGGGGCATGACCTGGCCGATCCACGTCCAGACCCACGCGCCCGGCGCCGCCAGGGCGTTGCCCGCGCGCACCTCGGCGCCGTCCCAGCTCACCACCGGCATGAGCCAGTGCTGCAGCACCACCAGCGCTATCGCGCCGCTGCGCACCAGGTCGAGCAGCACGTCCCGACCCGAATCCCCGCGTCCGGACGCCGTGCTCCGGCGCCCCTCGATGACGGCCATCGGTCCCCCTTCGTCCGTCACCGAGCCTCGCCGGATCGGGCCGCATGATCAGCGGGGTCAGCCGGTCTCTTCCGCGACGGCCCACCCGGTCCTCCGGGGTGGGGGTAGCCCCACCACCGGGCGTTCCCGACGGAGGCACGGGCGGGGGCGGTGTGACAGCCTCACCTCCGTGATTCGCAACGTGGTGGTGGGGACGGTCAAGCCGGGCGTGCCGCGCGAGGAGATCGAGAAGGCGCTGCAGGCCCTGCTCGACCTGCGGGTCGAGGGCGTCGAGCTGCGCATGGTCGCGGGCGTCGACCTGGGGCTGCGGGAGGGCAACGCCTCCTACGCCCTCACCGTCGACCTCGACGACGAGGAGGCGTACCGGATCTACGACCGGGACGCCGAGCACAACCGGATCCGACGCGAGCTCTTCGCCCCGATCTCGGAGTCCATCTCCCGCATCCAGTTCCGCCTCTGACACCTCGTGAGTGGGGATAGCTGCCAGAGCGACTATCGCCACTCACGACGCATCCTCGCAGGTCAGCCGCCCTCTCTGCGCGCCCCGGATCTCCTCTCGCACGCGAGGAGGTCCGGCGCTTCCGGCTGCCCGCTTGACACCACTGCCCCAGTGGCTGCATGGTTACCTACATGAGTAACGAACCAACGGACCGGGACAGGGCGGGGCGGTCGCCGTGATCGACGACGGGCGGCCCCTCTTCCTCCAGATCGCGGAGCAGATCGAGGCGTCGATCATCGACGGCTCGCTGCAGGAGGAGGGCCAGGTCCCGTCGACCAACGAGCTGGCCGCGTTCCACCGGATCAACCCGGCGACGGCCGCGAAGGGCGTGAACCAGCTCGTCGCCGACGGGGTGCTGTACAAGCGGAGGGGGATCGGGATGTTCGTCAGCACGGGCGCACGCACGCAGCTGCTGGAGCGACGCCGCGAGGAGTTCGCGAAGCAGTTCGTCGCGCCGCTGCTGGCGGAGGCCCGCAGGCTCGGAATGGACGCCGAGCAGATCAAGAAGATGATCGACGTCTGGGGGGACGACGAATGACGGCGGTGCGGATGCGCGGGGTCGTGAAGCGCTACGGCGGCTTCACCGCGCTCGACGGCGTGAACCTCGAGCTCAGGGAGAACACCGTCCACGGCCTGCTCGGCCGCAACGGTGCCGGCAAGACCACCATCATGCAGATCCTGACCGGGCAGGGCTTCGAGACGGCGGGCGAGGTCGAGGTCTTCGGCCTGCACCCGTACGAGAACCCGACCGTGCTCGACCGGGTCTGCTTCATCCGGGAGGCGCAGAAGTACCCGGACAACTTCCGGGTGGGCGACGCCCTGCGCACGGCGGCGATGCTCTACCCGAACTGGGACGCCGGCTTCGCCGCGTCGCTGGTCGAGGAGTTCCACCTGCGGCCGAAGCAGATGATCAAGAAGCTCTCGCGCGGCCAGCTCTCGGCCGTCGGGGTGATCATCGGGCTGGCCTCGCGGGCGCCGCTGACCTTCTTCGACGAGCCCTACCTGGGCCTGGACGCGGTCGCGCGGCAGCTGTTCTACGACAGGCTGCTCGCCGACTACGCCGCGCACCCGCGGACGATCGTGCTGAGCACGCACCTGATCGACGAGGTCTCGGACCTGATCGAGCACGTCGTGCTGATCGACCGGGGCCGGATCCTGATGGACGAGGACGCCGACGTGCTGCGCGGCCGGGCCGTCACGGTCACCGGGCCGGCAGCCGCGGTGAAGGCGTTCGCCGAGGGATACACCGAGCTGCACCGCGAGGAGCTGGGGGGCTTCCTGCGGGTGACGCTCGAGGGCGCCGACCCCGACACCCGGCTGCGCTCCGAGGGGCTGGAGTTCGAGCCCGTCTCGCTGCAGCAGCTCGTGGTCCGCACGACCCAGCTCGCGACGGAACCCCGGCGCGAGAACCACGACGGCCGGGAGGTGGCCGCGCGATGACTGCTCCGACCGCCGCACTCGACTCCGTCCCCGCCGCCCTGGAGACGCCGGGCCGGCGCCGCCGCCCGCTCGCCGTGGCGCGGATGCAGCTGGTCAACCTGCCGGTACAGCTGGGCATGCCGTGGCTGATCCTCGGTCTCGCCTTCGCGATCAACCTGGTGATCTTCGCGCTGGTCCCGGATCCGCCGGCCGGGGAGCCGAAGGTGACCGGCGGGCTCCTGTCGATCTACATCTTCGTGATCGTCGCCCACCTGGTGACCATGACGCAGGTCTTCCCGTTCGCCCTCGGGCTGTCGGTGACCCGCCGCGACTTCTTCACCGGCACGGCGCTGTTCGTCCTGGCGCAGTCCGCGGTGCAGGGCCTCCTGCTGACGCTGCTGCTCGCGCTCGAGCAGGTCACCGGCGGCTGGGGGATGGGGCTGCACTTCTTCGGCATCCCGTTCCTGACGCAGCAGAACTGGGCGCTGCAGTGGCTGATCTACACGGTGCCCTTCGTGTTCCTCTCCTTCGTGAGCATCCTCGCGGGCACGATCCTCAAGCGGTTCGGCCAGCTCGGGATGTGGATCGCGTCCGTGGGGCTGCTTCTGCTCGCCGGCGTCGCCACGGTGATCGTGACGTGGCAGGAGGCGTGGCCGGCGGTGGGTCGCTTCTTCAGTGACACGCCCGCTGCGGTGCTGTTCGCCGGCTACCCGGCGATCATCGCGGCCCTGGCGGCCGGTGTCGCCTACCTGTTCCTGCGCCGCGCCTCGGTGTAGCGCACGCGGCGGTGGGGGACCGCCGGAGGGGGGAGCCGAGGTCGTCGTCCCGGATCGGGGGATCCGGGGCGGCGGCCTCCGGCGTTCTCAGGACGTCCCTCATCGGGCCCGGACGACGACGTCGGGCTCGGGGGCAGTGGGGAAGTACCGGTGCTCCTGGGCGAGGAAGCGGGCGCGGTGCGGGGCGTACCCCGGCCAGTCGGGGCGGGCGCGCAGCCGCCGCTCCCGCTCCTCGGGCGGGCAGTCCACCCGGATCGCGGTGCTGGTGAAGGGGCGCAGCGCGGCCGCCCCCGAGCCGCAGCCCTCCAGCACCACCACAGGCACGCACGGCTGGGTCCGCGGGTCCGGCGAGCGCTCGTCGCGGTCCCAGAGCCAGGGCCACCAGCGCGCCGGCCGGCCGTGGAAGAGCGGCTCGGCGATCCACTCGCGGGCCAGCGGGATCGCGGCCGCGAGGCCGTCCCAACCGGGATAGAGCTCCTCGATCGAGAGGACCGGGGCGTCGAGCGCGCGGCCCAGCTGTTCCGCGAGCACGCTCTTGCCCGAACCGGACCAGCCGTCGACGGTGACGAGCCGGCACCCGCCCGGCCCGGGAGGACGCTCCCGGACGAGGTCGGGCAGGGCGCCGGCCGCCGCCGTCACGACTGTCACGGCGTCAGCCTGCCGCGGGCCCCCGCTGCGCGGCGCGGTGCCCCCGCCAGGCGTCGACCAGCAGGAAGGCGAGCAGGCTGAGGCCGAACAGCGGGGCCAGCCAGCCGATCGCCACCGCCGCCAGCACCACGGCGAAGCCGACGGGTTGGCTCAGCCTCCGGAACTGCCCGCGCCCCACGAGCGGGGCCGGGCGGCCGGCGTCGGGCCGCCGGACCCACCACATGCGGTAGCCCAGCAGGATCACCGTGACCAGCCCGATCCCGAACGCGACGAGCACGACCTGGTTGGCCACGCCGAAGAGCGTGCCCATGTGGGCGTCGATGCCCCAGCGGGCCAGCTTCGCCATGAACGGGTAGTCGGCGAACCGCACCTCGTCGACGACGGTGCCGGTGCCGGCGTCGATCGCCATCGAGTCGACCTGGGTGGGCCAGCTGCGCTTCACCTCGGTGACCGTCCAGGGCCCGCCCGCCTCCGCGGGCACGCCGACCTCGACCTGGCGGGCGTCGATGCCGGCGCCGCGGGCGACCGTCAGCACGCCGTCGAACTGTCCCGGACGGACGGGGACCGGAGCGCCCGGGGCACCACCGCCGTGGCCGGCGTGGTCGCCGCCCCCGGTGTCGAGCGAGGGCGTGCTCCAGCCGAGCTGGGCCCGGATGTCGCTGATCCCGGCCCCCGCGTAGGTCGACCAGGTCAGCCCGGTCGCGGAGAGGAACAGCATGCCGAGCAGCAGCCACACGCCGAGCGCGCCGTGCCGGCCGAGCAGCCGGCGCCGGCCCTTCACCCCGCGCTCCGGCAGCACCAGGTCGGCCGCGCGCCGGACCCGCCGCGCGCGCCAGCGGGCGATCCACAGCACCAGCCCGCCGAGCGCGACCACCCACAACCACGAGGCCGCGAGCTCGGAGTAGAGCCGGCCCGGCTCGCCGAGCAGCAGGTTGCGGTGCAGCTGGTCGAGGGTCATCCGGAGCGGCAGGACGCCGGTGGTGCCGTAGGTGACCAGCTCGCCCCGGACCTCCGCGGTGCCGGGGTCGACGAAGACGGTCCAGCGCTCGGACTCGCCGAGGCCCTCCTGCGTGAAGAGCACGCGGGTGGTGTCGCCGGGGTTCGGGGCGGGGCGGACGGCGTCGAGCGTGCCGGCCGGGTTCGTGGCGAGCGCCGCCGCGACCTGGTCGGCGAGCGGGAGCTCGCGGGAGGCGGCGGGGACGTGCAGTTGCTCGTCGTAGATCCACGACTCCAGCTGCGGGGCCAGCGCGTAGAGCACCCCGGTCACGGCCGCGACCAGGATGAACGGGCCCACGAGGAGCCCGGCGTAGAAGTGCAGCCGCCGGGCCAGGCCCTTCCAGGCCGAGCGCCGGGCGGGCGGTGCGCCGGGTGCGGGCGGGATGGTCGGTGGGGAGGCGGTCCCCTCGGGGGTGGGTTCGGACACGAGCGACATGGGGTCTCCGGGTGGGAGGGCGCGTGGGCGCGCGGGGGCACCGCCGGATCCCGGGGAGGTGGGACGACGGCGGGGAGGGCGGGCGGATCCGGTCCGGGCTGTGCAGCGCGCGGCGCCGCGGCTCCCGTCGGCGACGGATCCGTGTGGGGACGCGTCCGACTGCGGGGTGTGCGCGGCCGGCTCAGGCGGCGAGCGGCGGGCCGCGATGGACGATCGCGTGGCGCAGCCGCACACCCCGGACGCGGGGCGCGGCCGGGGCGGGGCGCCGGACGACCGGTCCGGCGGGGCGTGGGAGGACCCGCCCGACCAGGGCGGTGACCAGGACGAACAGGGCCGCGAGGGCGCGGCGGGACAGCTCGAGCGCGCGGCGCTCGCCGCAGCGCAGCCACGCCGCGGCGACCGCCGCGGAGGCGAGGTGGGCGACGAGCACGATCCCGGGGCCGAGGCCGTCGTCGTGACCGTGGGCATGCGCGCCGACCGACGGGGCGGCGGTCGCCTCGAACAGGAGGTGCGCCCCGAGCTGCGCGGCCAGCTGGGCCGCGGCGAGCCGTTCCCACCCGCGCTCGTCCCGCGCGAGCCACCAGCCGGGACCGGCCAGGGCGAGCAGTGCGAGGAGGACCCCGGCGGGCGAGGGCAGGTCGCCGCCGCCGAGCACGTGCCCGCCGATCGCGGTGACCAGGGCCGTGAGCGTGACCGCCGCCGTCCGTGCGGTCCGCCCGCACGGCACCGGACGGCGCGGGCCGTACCGGTGGGGGTGGTGGAGCACTCCGGACCTCCGCGGACGGCCGTCGCGTTCGGGGCGTTCGGGGCGCCAGCGTCGGTCACCGAGCGTGCGCCACCGATCGCTGTCTGCGTTGGACCATACGGGCGAGCCCGACCCGGAAGCAAGACGCCCGCCCGGTGGTCGCGCTCACGGTCCGCCGCCGTCGCCGCCGGTACGGGGCCCCGATCCGGTTCGTTCACCGCGAATTCGGTCGACCGCGGACCGCCCACCCCGCAGACTCGGGCCGTGTCCGTCACCCTGCGTCCCCTCGACGAGCCGCTGCTCGTCGCCCTGCTCGACGCCGCCGTCGCGGGAGCCGAGCCGGCCGAGGTCATGCCCCCGGTCGCCGGCGCCGCGGGCTGGAGCGACGCGGCTCGCGCCGCCTTCCTGACCTTCCACCGCAGCCGGTCGGTCGGTGCCGTCGCGCCGGTGGAGCGGACCTGGGTGATCCTCGAGGGGGAGACGGTGGTGGGGGCGGGCCGGCTCGAGCCGGTGGCCGACGGCCTGGAGGTCGGGCTCTGGCTCGCCCGTGGCGCCCGCGGGCGGGGGATCGGCCACGGCGCCGTCCGCGAGCTGGTCGCCCGGGCCGGGGGCCGGCCGGTGGTCGCCGCGACCACCGCCGACAACGCGGCCGCGGTCGCGGTGCTGCGGGACCTGGGCGCGGTGCTGGTCGAGAGCGACGACGCGGTGCACGCGGTCCTGCCCGGCGGGCGCGTCGCGGAGGTGGCGGGCCAGGGGCCGGCGCGCTGACGCCCTGCCCGTGAGCTGCGGCCGTGGTGCTCGCGCCGTCCGGGGGGTAGGCCTGTCGGTATGAGGGCTGCGTTCTACGACCACACCGGACCCGCGCGCGAGGTCCTGTCCGTCGGCGAGGTCGACACCCCCGAGCCCGGACCGGGGCAGGTTCGTGTCCGGGTGCGGGTGTCGGCGGTCAACCCGACGGACGTCAAGACCCGGGACGGCACGACCGCCCGGCCGTTCCAGGGCGTCCGCGTGCCGCACCAGGACGGCGTCGGCGAGATCGACGCCGTGGGCGAGGGCGTCGACCCGGTGCGTGTCGGCCAGCGGGTGTGGCTCTGGCTCGCCTCACCCGGCGGGCCGGCTCCCGCGCCGGTCGCCGAGTGGGGCACCGCGGCGGAGTTCTGCGTCGTCCCGCAGGAGCAGGCCGTTCCGCTGCCGGAGTCGGCGTCGGACGAGCTGGGCGCCTGCCTCGGTGTCCCGGCCATGACGGCGTACCACTGCCTGTTCACCGGCGGCTCCCCGCACAAGTCGAACGTGCTGGTCGCGGGCGGTGCGGGCGCCGTCGGCCACTACGCGGTGGAGCTCGGCACCTGGGCCGGGGCCACGGTCGTCACGACCGTGTCGGGCCCGGAGAAGGCGGAGCTGGCCTCGCGGGCCGGTGCCGACCTGGTGGTGAACTACCGCGAGCCCGACGCCGAGCAGCGGATCCGGGCGCTGGTCCCCCACGTCGACCGGATCGTGGAGGTCGCGCTGGGGGCGAACCTCGATCTCGACCTGGCACTGCTGGCCAACGGCGGCACGATCGTCACCTACGCTGCCACGCCGCAGGACCCCACCATCCCGGTGCGGCGGCTCATGACCGCCAACGCCGTGCTGCGGTTCGTGCTGCTCTACGCCGTGCCGCGCGAGGACCTCGTCACGGCCGCGCGCGAGATCACGGTTGCGGTGTCGGAGGGGGCGTTGAGCCCGCTGCCGCTGCACCGCTTCGGGCTCGACGACATCGCCGCCGCCCACGAGGCCGTCGAGTCCGGTACGACGGGGAAGGTGCTCGTCGACATCGGGTGAGCGGTGAGGCCCGGCTCACCCACCCGGGTGGGGCGCGGGATGCGGTGGGTAGTCCTCCGGCATGCCGGACGAGCCGATCCGCGAGCCCCTCGGCCACGTGGCCGCCGACAGCGACACCCGGACCGACACCGAGACCGTCACCGTCGTCGGCCTGCTGGCCGACCCGAACCTGCCCGGCGAGCTGGCCACCCGGCTCGCCGAGGGCCTGCCGCAGGTCCTGGCCGCGCGGTTGGACGCCGCGCGGACCTGGGAGGTCGAGACCGTCGTCGAGCCCTTCGAGGCCAACGACCGCGGCGAGCGTGCCCTGGACCGGGCGCGCGAGCGGGTGCGCCGGACGCGCTGGGACGTCGCGGTCTGCCTGACCGACGTGCCGGCCAGGTCCAGCGGCGTCCCGGTCGTCGCGCAGGTGGGGGAGCGGGACCGGGTCGCGGTCGTGTCCGTGCCCGCCCTCGGCGGGGTGCGGCTGCTCCCGCGGGTCCGCGACGCCGTCGTCGAGCTGGTGGGGCGGCTGCTCGGGATCGACACGGCCGCGGCGGCCCGCCGGCCGACCCGGCGCGCGGCCCTGCTGACCGAGCCGGGCGCGCTGAGCGACGACTCCGACGAGACCGTGCTGACCCGGCGCGGCTCGCTGCGGCTGCTCGCCGGCATGGTGCGCACCAACCGGCCGTGGCGGCTGACCGTCGGGCTGGGTACGGCGCTGGCCGGGGCCGCCGCCGGTTCGGCCTTCGGGCTGCTCTACTCCAACCTCTGGACGCTCGCCGCCGCGCTCGAACCGTGGCGACTCGGGCTCGCGTTCGTCGGCTCGATCGCGGTGTTCGTGGCCTGGCTGATCGTCGGCCACCGGCTGTGGGAGCGGGGGTCCCCCGAGCTCGGCCTGGACCGGCTGCTCAACCTGGGCACGGTTCTCACGCTGGTGACCGGTACGGGCCTGTTCTCGCTGGCCCTGCTCGTGCTCAACTCGATCGTCGCGTCGGTGATCATCCCGGCGTCGTACCTGGCCCAGGTGCTCGGGCATCCTGCCGGGCTCGCCGACTACGTGCGGATCGTGGTCCTGGCGACGATCATGGGCGTCGTCGCCGGGGCGGTCGGGTCCGGGCTGGAGGACGACGCCACGGTCCGGCTGGTCGCCTACGGCCACCGGCAGCGGGAGCGCCGCGACATCGCGGCCCGGCTCGAGCCCGCGGCCCGCGAGGAGTGACTACCCCACGACCGTCGTGACGCCGTCGTCGCCGACCACCAGCCCCGTCCGGCCGCGCGCGGCGAGCCAGCGCGCGGCGTCCGGCCCGAGGGCGTAGGCGGCGGTGGCGTCGACGTCGGCGTCCGTGAGCGAAGGCGCGACGACGGTGACGGAGCCGAGGCCGGTCGGCGGGAGCCCGGTCCGCGCGTCGACCACGTGCGCGCCACGGTGGGCCGCACCCGAGGTGGCGACGGCCCCGGTGCGGACCGGCACCAAAGCGACCAGCCGCCGCGGGTCGCGCGGATCCTCGACGCCGACCCGCCACGGGGCGTCGTCGGGTCGAAGGGTGCGGCAGGTCAGGTCGCCGCCCGCGGAGAGGCAGAAGTCGGTGTCCGGCAGCGCCCGCAGCGGCGCGGCCGCCCGCTCCACGGCCCAGCCCTTGACCACGCCGGAGGGGTCCAGGCGCCCGTCGCGCCGGACGTCGAACGCGCCGTCGGAGTCGCGGCGGGTGGCCTCGGCGATCGCCAGGACCTCGTGCACCTCGGGCGGACAGTCCCGCTCGTCGAGCTCGCCGCGGCCCAGCCGGGACACCACCGAGTCGGGCCGGTAGGTGCTGAAGACGCGGTCGGCCTCGCGCAGCACGGCGAGGGCCTCGGCCCAGGCGGCGCGGGCGGGGGCGTCGGTGGTGTGCCGGCCGCGCAGGGCGAGGCTGACCGGCATCCCCATGACGTGCGGGACGTACCGGGCCGGGCGGGGTGCGGCGGGTGCGGTCACGCGAGGCCGGCCTGGTCGAGGGCGCTCTGCAGGGACTCGACGTAGCCCTCCGAGGTCACGGTCGCGCCGCTGACCATGTCGATGTCGGTGCTCTGCGCGCTGATCGTCTCCCGGGTCAGCACGGGCAGGGCGGAGGCGTTGATCTGCTGGTCCTTGCCGTTGCCGTCCGGGTACTGCGGGACGGAGACGTCGGTGATCCGCCCGCCGGCCACGGTGATCGTGACCTGCACGGGTCCCCACCGGGTCTGGGCGACGGAACCGGTGTAGGTGGTACTGCCGGTGCTGTCCGAGGCGCCGGTGCTGCCGGTGCTCGGGCCCGTGCCCGATGCGGCCACGACGGTGTCCGAAGTGGGTGTGACGGAGGCGCCGGTCGATGTCTTGTAGCCGAACAGCAGCGCGACGACGGCGACCGTGCCCAGGAACCAGGTCAGGATGCGGCGCACGCGGTCACCATCCGAACTTCTCGACGTGGATGCGGCTCGCCGGCACCCCGGCGGCGGCCAGGGTCCGGCGCACGGAGGCGGACCAGGCGTCGGGGCCGCAGAGGTAGACGTCCCGCTGGGCGACGTCGGGGACCAGGCCGAGCAGGACGGCCCGGTCGTCGCCGGGGCCGGCCCCGTCGCCGAGCCAGGAGTCCGCGGCGCGGCGCGGGCCGGGGAGCCGGTGCACCTGCAGGCCGCGCTCGCGGGCGAGGACGTCGAACTCGGCGGTGAACAGCGGCGCGCCGCGGTGGAGGAGCACCGCGTCACCGGGGGCGTACGGCAGTCCCTCGGCCAGCGCCCGGAGCGGGGTGATCCCGACGCCGGCACCGATCAGTGCGACCCGGTCGCGGGTGCGCGGGCGGGCGGTGAGCCGGCCGTAGGGGCCCTCGACCAGCACGCGGGTGCCGGGGCGCAGGCTGCGGACGAGCCGGCTGCCGTCGCCCAGGTCCTTGACGGTGTAGAGGTGCAGCAGGTGCCAGGACTCGTGGCGGAGCCGGCTGCGGGCGGCGCGCACACTCGTCACCACGACGAGAATCAGGCAGACGGTGCCGGCCAGCGCCAGCAGCATGCCGGGGTAGTCGACGGTGAGAGTCCAGAAGGTGCCGGGGACCGCGGTGACCCGGCCGCCGGCGTAGCCCCACGTGATCAGCGCCAGGTGGACGAGCATCAGCGTGAACGAGCTGAACCCGGCGACCGGTGGACGCGGGCGAGGCGGTCCTGGCCGACCGCGCGCTCCAGCGGCGGAATGCGGGCCATCAGCAGGACCTGGACCAGGAGGAGGTCCGCGGCGAGCAGGCCCGTCCACCGGCCCAGCGAGGTCAGGCCGTCGGCCCAGGAGGCGAGGGCCTGGATCCCGCCGCCCGCGAGCCAGAGGTACGTGACGACCACCAGGCTCGCCGCGACCAGGGTGCCGGCGAGGTGGCGGACGGCGGCGTCGGTGCGGGCCGGGCGGGTGTCGATGCGGGAGCCGTGCCGGGGGACGCGCGGGTCGAGGGTGATGCTCACGCGGAGAGCCCGGAGGTGGCGGTCGTGGTGGCGGTTCCCGTTCCTGCGCCCGACCCGGTCCCGCCGGTGTCGGTGCCTGTTCCGGTGCCGCCCGTCCCGGTGCCGCCCTGCGGGAGGGCCCCGCCGTCCGGCACGCCGAGGCCGCCCTGCCCGTCGCCCGGGGCCTTCCCGCCGACGCGATGACGGTCCCCGCCGAACCCACCGGCCCCGCCGTCGATCCCGGCCGCGGTGGTGCCGCCGGTGGCGTGCCCGATCGCGTACCCGCCGGCCCCGCCGGCGAGCACGAGGCCGGCGGCCGCGGCGACCAGCACGACGGCCCGGCGCACGCCCTTCCGGCCGGGCGGCCCCGCGACGGCGTGCGTGGGCGTCGAGGTGATGTCGTAGACGGGGTGCGGCGCGTGGGCCTCCGTGCGGTCGTCCGTGATCACTCCTTCGGGGCGGTCGTCGGGGCGGTCGTCGGGGTGGGCGAGGACGGGGCGCGGGGAGGAGAAGGGTTCCCAGCGGGACCCGCTGGGCGACAGGTCGTTGCTCACGGTGCTCCTTCGGCATCGGTCGAGGACCAGCGTCCGGGGCCTTGGTGGGCGGCGACGGTGTGCGGGCTGTGAACGGGCTGTGGGGCGGCCGCCCTTCCCCACCGGCGAACGGCAGGGTCGACCCGGCGGGGCGGTGGCGTGAGGATCGGTGCCGTCGTCACGCGGAGGAGGTCGCATGCCCGTCGCCCATTTCCACATCGTGCGGCGCGGCGTCGACCCCGCGCAGCGACGGAGGCTGCTGGTCGAGGCGAGCCGGGTCTACGCCGAGGTGCTGGACTCGCCGATCGAGCGGGTGCGCGTGTTCGTGGTCGAGTACGACCCGGAGAGCGCTGCCGTGGGCGGCGAGGTCGTGGCCGAGGGCGCGCCGGCCGCGCCCTACTTCACCGCGATCGTGCTCGCGGGCAGGCCGGCGACCCAGCGCCAGGAACTGCTCGCGCGCCTGACCGACCTGGTCGTCGACGTGCTCGGGGCGGAGCGACGGCTGGTACGGGGCCGGATCGTCGAGGTCGCGCCGGAGAACTGGGCGATCGGCGGCGTCGCCGCCGCGAGCGTCCGGGCCGATGAGATCGCCGCCCGCGCGGCCACCCCGTAGCCCGTCACGACATCAGGCCGCGGCGCAGGGTCGCGAGGGCGCGGGCGAGCAGCCGCGAGACGTGCATCTGCGAGAGCCCGACCAGCTCCCCGATCTCGGACTGGGTCTTGTTGCCGAAGAAGCGCAGCAGCACGATCCGCCGCTCCCGCTCCGGCAGCCCGGCCAGCAGCGGCCAGACGCTGCGGCGGAACTCCACGTCCTCCATCGCGGGGTCGGCGTCCCCGAGCCGCTCGCCGAGCGGGGACTCGCCGGGCTCGATCGACGCGTCGAGGCTGGCGCTGCGCCGCTCGGCCCGGACCGCGATCGCGTCGATCACGTCGTCGACGCGCACCCCGAGGTGCTCGGCGAGCTCGCTCGGCCGCGGCGCCCGCCCCAGCCGCTGCGTGAGCGGGCCGACGGCCTTGTCGACCGTCACGACCAGCTCCTTCACCGGCCGCGACACCCGCACCGACCACGTGCGGTCCCGGAGGTGCCGCAGGATCTCCCCGCGCACGCAAGGCACGACGTACCCGAGCGCGTCGCCGCGCGCCGCGTCGGGATCCCAGTGGTCGACCGCGTGGATCAGGCCGATCACGCCCGCCTGCGTCAGGTCCTCCCGGGCGGCCTCGTCGCCGTAGCGCCGCGCGAGGTGCTGCACGACCGGCAGGAAGGCGAGGATCAGCGTGGACCGCAGGGCCGCCCGGCGCGGGTCGTCGTCCGGCAGAGCGGCGTACTCCGCGAGCGTCGGCAGGAGCCGGGCGTAGTCGCTGGGGGCGTCCACGGTGCGCGCAGCCTCCTCCGCGGAAGGGGGTGGACCCGGCGTGGCCGGAGGCGAGGGCGGGACGCGGCCGCCCGCTGCCGCCGCCGCCTGCCGAACGGCGGGCCCGCCGCGCGGGAGCGCCGGGAGTGCGGGGCGGGTGCCCGGGGTCGGGCGGGCCAAACCGGCCACGCGGAGGTTTCCTGTGCCTCACCGGCCGGGTGTTTGGCCGGTCCCGTCGGGGGCATGTGGGCGACGATCCGGGCGGCGACGTGGACGCCGATCCGGACGGCGGAAGGACTGGTGCGGGTCCGGTGGTGCTCCCGCGCCGACGGCGTCCGGATCCGGGTCGACGTGGGCGACGGCCCGTGCACCGACCCGCCCGCCGCCGACGGTCTCCGGGTGGCCACGGAGCTCACGGAGGTCACCGTCCTGCACTCGTCCCGCGGCACCACGGTCCGGCTGGCCTTTCCCCTCCCCGTCGACGACCAGGGTGGTGGGGCGGCGTAGCGGATGGCCGACGCACCCCGCCCGCGGGACGCTCCGCGGGGTGTGCGCGCTGGGGGCCTCGTGGTCCGCGGCTGTTTCCTGACCGCACCTGTCAGGGATGCGGGGGAGCGTGGGGTGCATGACGGCGGGAACGGCACCATTGCAGGGCAGGGTCGCGCTGGTTGCGGGGGCGACCCGGGGCGCGGGGCGGGGGATCGCGCTGGAGCTCGCGGCGGCGGGCGCGACGGTCTACGCGACCGGACGCAGCACCACCGGGAGGCCGTCGGAGTACGGCCGTGCGGAGACGATCGAGCAGACCGCGGAGCTGGCGGCGGGGCTCGCCGGGCGGGTGGTCCCGGCCGTCGTCGACCATCTGGACCCGGCGCAGGTGGAGGCGCTGTGCGCGCGGATCGACGCCGAGCAGGGCCGGCTCGACGTGGTGGTCAACGACATCTTCGGCGGCGACCCGCTGACCGAGTGGTTCCGTCCGGTGTGGGAGCACTCCCTCGACGACGGCCTGCGCCTGCTGCGGCTCGCGATCGACACCCACATCGTCACGGCGCGGTACGCCTTCCCGCTCCTCGTCCGCGAGCCGGGCGGGCTCGTCGTCGAGATCACCGACGGCACCGCGGAGTACAACGCCGAGAACTACCGGCTCACCGTGTACTACGACCTGGCCAAGGTCGCGCCGATCCGGCTGGCCCGCAGCTGGGCGCACGAGCTGCGCGAGCACGGCGGCACGGCGGTCGCCGTGACCCCCGGCTGGCTGCGGTCGGAGGCGATGCTGGACCACTACGGCGTGACCGAGGAGACCTGGCGGGACGCCCTGACGACGGTGCCGCACTTCGCGATCTCCGAGACGCCGCGGTTCGTGGGCCGCGGGATCGCCGCGCTGGCCGCGGACCCGGACCGGGCGCGCTGGACCGGGCGCTCGACGTCGAGCGGCGAGCTCGCGCAGGTCTACGGCGTCGACGACCTCGACGGTTCCCGGCCGGACGCCTGGCGCTACGTCGTGGAGGTCCAGGACCCGGGCAAGCCGGCCGACACGACCGGGTACCGGTGATCAGTCGAGGGCACCGCGCCGTGCCAGCCGGCCGATCACCAGCGCGCTGAGCAGCGGCACCGCGGCCAGCACCACCCACCCGACCACGGGCGGGGCGACGGACGGGTCGAGCAGCGCTCCGGCGCCGGTGCTGCCCACCAGCACCGCGAGCCCGCCCGCCGAGGACAGCACGCCGAAGTAGGCGCCGAGCCGGCGCTCCCCGGCCAGCCGCGGCACGAGGTCCTGTGCGATCGGCACGGCGAGCATCTGCCCCGCGGTGAGCAGCACGACGAACGCGACCGCGGGCCAGAGCGCCGGGGGGAGCGCGGCGACCGCCACCGCGACGACCGCGAACGCCGCCGCCATGAGCACGAACCCGAGCACCAGCGGCCGCAGCCCGCCGCGCCGCCGCGCCCACCGCGTGACCGGCAGCTGCCCGACGATCACCATCACCGAGGCCAGCACGAACAGCCAGCCCAGCGCCGCCTGGCCGCCGGTCGCGCGGGTGAGCTCGGCGGGCAGGGCCAGGTAGAGCTGGTTGTAGCAGAGCAGGTAGCCGGAGTAGCCCGCCGCGAACGCGAGGAAGCGCCGGTTGGCCAGCACCTCCGCCCACCCGGCGAGGAGCGGCTCGCCCGCGTGCGGGGCGGGCCGGCGCGGCAGCCACGCGGCGTGCGCGGCCAGGATCAGCACGAACGCGCCGGCGGCGACCAGGCAGGCCAGCCGGAAGTCGACGAGCAGCAGCGCGGTGCCGACGAGCGGCCCGACCACGGAGCCGATCTGGCCGCTGACCGCGAACATCGCGAAGACGTCCGCCCGCGCGACCCCGCCGACCTCCTCCTGCGCCCCGGCCTCGCGGGCCAGCGACGACTCGACGGCCGGCGAGAACAGGGCGGCCGCGAACCCGGTGAGCAGCGCCCCGGCCAGCACGCCCGGCAGCGCCGTCGCGACGCCGAGGAGCACGAACCCCGCGACGCGCAGCACGCAGCCCGCCAGGACGACCGGTTTCGCCCCCCACCGATCGGCGAGTGCCCCGCCCACCACGAACAGGCCCTGCTGGCTGAACGTCCGCAGCCCGAGCACCAGCCCGACGACGCCGCCCGCGAGCGCGAGGTCCTCGGCGAGGTGCGTCGCCAGGTACGGCAGCACCATGGAGAAGCCGACGTTGAACGCCAGCTGCGTGACCACGAGCAGCCGCATGACGGGTGGCAGCCGGCCGAAGTCGGCCAGGGCGGCGAATCGGCGCAGCCCGGCCGGCGCAGGGGAAGGCTCCTCGGGCCGGGTTTCGGGCATAACCGCCTATTACTAGCATTTGCCGCCATCACGCGACAGAGGGACGCACTTGATCACGTCCGCGACATTCATGCAGGTCGGCGCACATGATTGACAGCCTGTTCCGATGCACAGACGATCTCGGCGGTCCGGCGGCGCCCGCCGGCCCCGGCGCCGTGCCGGCCACGGAGCCGAGACCAGGGTCGCGACCAGGAAGGCCCCGATGCCCCGCCCCACCACACCCCGTCCGGGCCTGCGCGCCCGCGTGCGGCTCGTCGTCGCCCTCGCCGTCGTCGCCCTGGTCGGCCTCGTCACGGCCTGCGGGTCCGGCGCCGCGCCGACCGGTACCCCGGTTCCGGACGGCGAGCTCCGCCTGGCGGCCCAGTTCGCGCCGCGCTCGGGCTACGCGATGGACACCGACGACGCGTTCGTCGTCGCGCAGCTGGGCTCGGCCGAGGCACTGGTCAAGGCCGGGCCGGACGGCGCCCCGCAGCCCGGCCTCGCGATCTCCTGGGTGCAGACCGCCGACCCGCGCACCTGGCGGTTCGCGCTGCGGCCCGGCGTCACCTTCCACGACGGCACCCCGCTCACCCCGGCGGCCGTGGTCACCGCGCTGTCCTGGGTCGCCGGCGTCGCCGCCCCGCCGCGGGCGATCAAGGGCATCGGGCTGCAGGTCGCCGAGGACGGCCCGGCCGCCGTCGCGATCACGACGACGACGCCGGACCCGATCCTGCCCCTGCGGCTGAGCAGCGTGAACACCGCGATCCTCGCCCCGTCCGCCTACACCGGCGGGCCGCCCGCCGTGGTCGGCACGGGGACGGGACCCATGCGGCTGGTCGCCGCGGACGGCACCCAGCAGGCGACCCTCGAGCGCAACGACGCCTACTGGGGCGGCCGGCCGCAGCTCGCGACGGTGAGCGTGCGGTACGTGACCGACCCGGCGGCCCGGGCGCTGGCGCTGCGGGCCGGGGACGTCGACGTCGCGCAGGGGCTGCCCGAGTCCGCGCTGCTCGAGTTCACCCCCGACGGCGGCTACGACGACCAGACCGTCGCCGCCCCGCGGACCGTCTCGCTGATGCTCAACCAGTCCGCCGAGCCGTTCTCGGACATCCGGGTGCGGCAGGCCGTCGCCACGGCGATCGACCGCACCGCGCTGGCCGAGCAGGCGTTGGCGGGCTCGGCCCTGCCGGCGTCGGAGCTCTTCGGCCCGGCCGTCGCGTGGGGCAGCCAGGACCCGCCGCCCGCGCCGGACCCGCAGGGCGCCAAGGCCCTGCTGGCCCAGGCCGGGTTCGGGCCGGACCGGCCGCTGACCGTGCGGTTGCAGACCTACCCGAACCGCCCCGAGCTGCCCACGCTCGCCACCGCGGTCCAGGGGATGCTCCGCGAGGTCGGCGTCGACGCGCAGATCCGGATCGGCGAGTACGGGCCGCAGGAGCCGGAGCTGCTGGCCGGGCGCTACGACATGTTCCTGCTGTCCCGCAACTACCTCACCGACGTGCCGGACACCGGGTCCACGCTGGTCACGGACTACTCCTGCGCCGGCTCGTACAACATCAACCGGTACTGCTCGGCCGAGTACGACGCGCTCCTCGCCCCGCTGGCCACGACCGCGGACCCGGCGCAGCGCCAGGAGGTGTTCAGGGCCGCGGCGGCGAAGCTGACCGCGGACGCCGTGGGCCTGCCGCTGGTGCACTCGCAGGAGAACGCGGTGACCAGGGGCGTCTCCGGGTACACCGTGGACCCGCTGGCGAAGTCGTTGATCACGCCCGAGCTGACCCGCACCGGCTGAGTGGGCGGCACCCTCGCGCGCCGGCTGGCGACCCTCCCGGCGGTCCTGCTCGGCGCCTCGCTGCTGATCTTCCTGCTGCCGCGGCTGGCCGGCGTCGACACCGTCCGGGCGGTGCTGCGCGGCCGCGTCGCGGAGGCCGAGCCGGACCCGGCGGTGGCCGCACGGGTGGCGGCCGAGCTGGGCCTGGACCGCTCGTGGACAGTGCAGTACCTGCGCTGGCTCGGCCACGCGCTCACCGGCGACCTCGGTTTCTCGTACGCCACCCGTACGGCGATCGCGCCGCAGCTCGCGGCGGCGCTCGGGGTGTCGGCGGTGCTGGCGGCGCTCGCGCTGCTGGTCGCCGCGGTGGTCGGGATCCCGCTCGGCGTGCGGGCGGCCCGACGCCCGGGCGGCGGGCTGGACCGCGTGGTCACCGGGTGCTCGGTGCTGGGCGTCGCCGTGCCCGAGTTCGTGCTCGCGCCGGTGCTGGTGCTGCTGCTCGCGGTCGCGGTGCCGTTGCTCCCGGCGACCGGCTGGGGCACACCCGCGCAGGCCGTTCTGCCGGTGCTGACCCTTGCCGCGTTCCCCGTCGCGCTCGCCGCCCAGCTCGCCCGAGCGGAGACGATCGACGCCCTCTCCCGTCCGCACGTCACCGTCGCCCTCGCCAAGGGGATAGGCGGATCGCAGCTGCTCTGGCGGCACGGTGCGCGGCTGGCGCTGACCGGCGTCACGGCGCTCTCCGGGATGTTCTTCGCCGGCCTGCTCGGCGGTGCGGTGGTGGTCGAGGTGGCGTTCGGGATCCCCGGGCTGGGCCGGCTGCTCTACGACGCCGTGATCGCCCAGGACCTGACGATGTTGCAGGCCGGGCTGTTGGCCGTGGTCGCGGTGGCGCTGCTGGCGGGCGTCGCCGCCGAACTGCTGCAGCTCGCCCTCGACCCCGTCGCGCGGGCGGAGGTGGAGGTGTGAGGCGCGATCCCGTGCTCGTCGCCTTCGCGGTGCTCGCCGCGTTGCTGGTGGTGGCCGCGCTGCTGCCGGTCGACGCGCTCACCACCGACCTGTCCGACCGGTTCGCCGCGCCCTCCCTCGCCCATCCGCTCGGCACGGACAACCTCGGCCGGGACGTGGCGGCCCGGCTGCTCGCCGGTACCCGCCTGTCCGTGTGGTTCACCCTGGTCGCGGTGCTGGCCTGTGCCGCGGTCGGCACACTGCTCGGGATCCTGGCCGGGTACGCGGGCGGGGCCGCGGGGCAGCTCCTGCAACGCACGCTCGACGTCCTGGTCGCGATCCCGACCGTGATCGTCGGCCTGGTCGTGGCGGCGGTCCGCGAGCCCGGGCCGACCACCCTGCTGATCGCCGTGCTGCTCACCGGCTGGACGCCGTTCGCCCGGCTCGCCTACCAGCTGACGGTCCGGGAACGGGCCCGCGAGTACGTGGAGGGGGCCGTCGCGGTCGGTGCCGGGGCGGGACGGATCGCGGTGCGGCACATCCTCCCCAACGCGCTGCGCCCGCTGACCGCACACACCTGCCTGCGGTTCGCGAACGTGCTGCTCTCGCTCGCCGGCCTCTCGTTCCTGGGGCTGGGCGCCCAGCCGCCCACCCCGGAGTGGGGCGCGATGCTGGCCGAGGGGCGGCAGTACCTGTTCGCCGCCCCGCAGCTCGTGCTGGTGCCCGCGGTGGCGGTCGTGGCGGTGTCGCTGGCCGTCACGCTGCTCGGCCGGAGGCTGGAGGCGCGGTGGTCCGGCCGATAGGGTGCTCCTGCCAGTAACTTGCGAAAGGGGCTCCGGGTGGCGGTCACGGGTGCGGGCGGGCGGCGGCGCGGCGAGGTCCGGCCGGAGTGGAAGGAGACGCTCGGCGGGGTCGGCGTCGTCCCGCCGGTGGTGACCGACCTGCGCGCGGGCCTCGCGGCCGAGGGCGCGGCGATCGTCGCCGGCTACGCCACGGACCCCGAGCGGCTGGTCGACGCGGCCGCGACCGCGCTCGGCGGCCGCCTGCGCGAGCTCTTCGGCATCCGGCCGCAGGGCGGGCCCGACGCGCCCCCGCTCGGGCTGCACTCGGACGGGGCCAACGTCGTCGTCGACGTGCACGGCCGGTCCGTCCGCCTGCGGGACCCGGACGAGGACTGGCTGCTCATGCTGTGCGGCAGGGCGGCCGACGACGGCGGCGACTCCGTGCTGATCGACGGGTACGCCCTGGTCGAGGCGCTGCGGACCGCCGCCGAGCCAGAGCTGCGCGAGGTGCACGACTTCGTCGTCGGCACGGACGTCGACTACTTCGGCACCTGGGTGAACCCGGCTCGAGGGGTGCCGGGGACCCCGCTGGTGCGGCGGCTGGTCGAGTACACCCGCGCCGGTCGCCGGGTGGTGCGGGCGAGCGACTACGCGGCCCCGGTCCCGCGCGAGCCGGAGTGGGACCGGCACCTCGGGCTGATCGACCGGTACGCGGACGTGCTGGCCACCGCGATGGAGGTGGCCCCGCGCTTCCGGCTCGACGCGGGCGACCTGTTCGTGCTGGACAACTACCGGTTCCTGCACGGGCGGGACGGCTACCGGGGCGAGCGCACCCTGCACGTGCTCACGGTCCGGTCCACCGAGGCGGCGTAGCTCCCGAACCGGTGCACGTGCCGGCCCGGGCCGGCGTCGACCACCCGCCCGTCGGGTAGATGGATCTCCGCCCGGGTCCCGGGCGGCACGTCGACGTCCACCAGCAGCCCGTGTGGGGCACCGCCGCGCCGGGTGAGCGCCGGTCAGCCCGCGCTGCGGACCGTCAGGTCGCCCAGCAGGGACCACACCCGCAGCCGGACGACGGGTGCGCCGGGAACCCGCGGCACCGGCGCGAGGTCCACCTTCTGGTCGCCGAGCAGCGAGAACCCGCCGATCTCGACCTCGACGCCCTCCGGCACGGTGAGCTGCACCTCCCCGATCAGCGACCAGGTGTCGACCACGATCGGCTCGTCGGACGTGCCCTGCTCGACCACCGCGCCGCGCAGGTCCAGGTCGACGTCGCCGAGCAGGAGCAGCACGGTGGTGCGGCGGCGCAGCGACCAGCGGCCCTTGCGCCGCAGGTCGCCGAGCACGCTGACCAGCACCGATCGACCGGGACGGGTCGCGCCCACCACCGGCGTGGGCAGGTCGGTGAGCAGCCGCTCGATCGCCACGCCCTCGTCGGCCGCCCAGACCCGCCCCACGCGGTCGGTGAACTCGTCGAGGGTCAACCGGCCCTCGCCAACCGCGCGTTCCAGCCGCTGCTGCGCGTCGCGGCGTCGGGGTTCGAGATCGTCGGGCACGGCGGCGGTCACCGTTCGACCGTACCGAGGGACCCGATCCCGTCCAGCGGATTCCCGGCTCCGGGCCGCACCCCTCGCCGCGTGCCCACCAGCAGCAGGAGCGCGAGGGCCGGGGCCGCGACGGTCGCGGCGAAGCCGAGCGCGCCGTACCCGGCGTGCAGCGGCACCCACACCAGCGGGGCGAGCGCGCCGCCGAAGAACTGGAAGGACAGCGCCAGCGACGCCGCCCCCGCCCGGTTCGTCGGCGCGCTGGTCGCGGCCACCGAGTTGATCGTGGTGCGCAGGCCGGTCACCGCGATCCCCACCGCCGCGATCCCGAGTCCCAGCAGCAGCACCGACGGGCCGAGCGCGGCGAGCAGCAGACCGGCCGCGAGCAGCAGGTTCATCGTGACGCCGGTGCGCCGCGGGCCGAGGGCGTCGAGCCGGCGGCCGAGCAGGGGTGCGGCGAGCAACCCCGCGACGCCGAACGCCGCGGCGAGCAGCCCGCGCTGCCACGGCCCCAGCCCGAACTCCTCCTCCGCCCGCAGGATCGACAGGACGGTGAGCCCGACGGCGCCCAGGTAGCAGAGGAACGACAGCCCGCACGCCGTCGCCAGGTCCCGGTTGGCCAACGCGCGGATCGACGGCGGGCCGGTGCGCACCCCGGCGGTCATGGTCGGCGGGAACAGCGCCAGGACCAGCGCGACCGCCGCGGGGAACGCAAAGGCCAACCGCCAGTCCACCACCGCCGAGGGCCCGGACACCAGCGGGCTCGACGCCTGCCCGGCCGCCTGCAGCCCCGCGAACAGACCCAGCGCGCGGCCCAGCCGGGCCCGCGGGACGAGGTCGGTGATCGCCGCGACGAGCAGCGGGGTGGTGAAGGCGTTGGTCGCGCCCTGCGCGGCGCGGGCCGCGAGGAACCAGCCCATGCTCGGCGCGAGCACGCACAGGCCGCAGGCCAGCACGAACAGCAGCAGCGAGACCTGCATGGTGCGGGCCCGGCCCCACCGCTCCGCCAACGTCCCGGAGACCAGCATCAACGCGGCGAACGGGAGCATGTACGCCGTGACGGCCCCGGCCGCGAGCTCCGGTGTGGAGTCCAGGCCCGCGGCGACCTCGTGCACCATCGGCGTGACCATCGTGCTGGCGTAGGGGCCGAGGAACCCCCCGACGTACAACGGCCACGCCCGGACCGCCGGGCGTGGCCGCACGACCGCCGAGACGGCGTCAGACATTCACCAGGTTCTTCACGACGGAGTCGTAGGAGTTCGTGTCCTCGATCAGGCCCCAGGAGACCATCCAGTCGTAGGTGCGCTGGAACTGGTCCTGCGGGTACGGCGCCGGGTCGACGTAGCGCAGCCGGCCCAGCGGGATCTCCTCCGGCGAGACCGAGCCGAGCTCGGCCGGGATCTCCCCGGTGAGGTGGTGCAGGTACGGGCGCGGGTCCTCGTTGATCTTCGCGACTGCCCGGACGACCGCGCGGTTGATGCGCGCGTAGGTGTCCTCGTCGACCTCGGGGCTGGCGATCTCGGCGCCGACGTAGAAGGCCTCCGCGAGCACCTTGTAGCCCTGCTTCTCGGCGAGGGTGATCCACGGCTCCATCAGGGCGGCGGCCTCGACGGTGCCGTCGCGCAGCGCCTCGAAGCGGACCTGCGGGCCGCCGTAGTGCGCGACCTTGATCTCCTCGCGTGGCAGGAAGCCCTCGAGGGTCTGCAGCGCGACGTAGTGCGAGCCGTGGTGGAAGTTCACCGCGACGGTCCTGCCCGCGAGGTCCTGCGGGTGGGTGGCCGGGTGGTCGCCGCGGACCATGATCGCCTGACCGTTCACGGCGGCGCGCTTGGACACGATCCGCCCGCCGACGGCGGTGTCCTGGGTGCGGCGGACCTGGCCCCACTCGCAGGCGCGGTAGAGGGACGCCTCGCCGGACTCGAAGTGCGACTTGGTGGAGCCGAACGAGCTGAGCAGCTGGTGGTCCTCGACCGGGGAGATCCCGGCGCGGGCGTAGTCCTTGGTCACGAACTCGACGTCGACGCCCTCGTCGTCGAAGTAGCCCTCGTCCTTCGCGACGAGCTGGGGCAGGGAGAAGACCAGGGAGAGCAGCTCCATGGTCACCTTGGGGCGGGTCATGGGCACGTCCTTTCTAGAGCGCGGCGACGATGCGGGAGTGCAGGTCGAAGAGGTGCGGGTCCTCGGCGGACCGGGGGCGATCGCGGTCGACGCGGTACTCCGCGGCCACCTGCGCGGGCCGCCCGGCGAGGACGATCACGCGGTCCGCGAGCAGCGCGGCCTCGAGCGGGTTGTGGGTGACGAGCAGTCCGGTGCGCGGGCGCTGCATCCACAGCTCCTGCAGGAGCAGGCGCAGCTTGCGGGCGGTGAGCTCGTCGAGCGCGGAGAACGGCTCGTCGAGCAGCACGAGGTCGGGCTCCACCGCGAACGCCCGGGCCACGGCGACCCGCTGGCGTTGCCCGCCGGAGAGCACGGTCGGGTAGGAGCCGGCGTACTCGGTGAGGCCGACGGCGGCGAGCATGTCGTCGGCCGCGGCGGGGTCGAGCCCGGCGGCCTCCAGCGCGAGCGCGACGTTCTGCCGGACCGGCAGCCAGTCGAGCAGCCGCGGCTGCTGGAAGACCACGCCGAGCTGCGGCGCGCCGATGTCGACCGTGCCGGTGTCCGGCTGCACGAGCCCGGCGACCAGGTGCAGCAGGGTCGTCTTCCCGGTGCCCGAGGCGCCCACGACCGCGACCAGCTCGCCGGGGTCGACGGTCAGCGAGAAGTCCGCGAGGACGTGCTGCGGGGCGCCGCTGCGGGCGTCGACGAAGGTCTTGCCGATCCCGTCGAGCCGCACGCGGGTGGTGGTCGGGGCGCGCAGCGCCGACGGTTCGCTCGCGATCTCGCTCACACGGACACCGCCTTCCGCCACCGGCTGGTCCGGCGTTCGAGGCCCTGCAGGACCCCGTACTCCAGGACCGCCATGACCACGGCGAACAGCAGCGTCCACGCCAGCACCGCGGCGACGTTCTGCGCGGCGAACGCGTTGTTGAGCTGGTAGCCCACACCGGAGGACATGCCGAACACCTCGACCAGCACGATCACCTTCCAACCGAGCGAGAGCCCGAGCCGCGCGCCCGCGAACAGCGAGGGTGCGAGCGCGGGCAGCCACAGCCTCCGCAGCCGGGTGGCGCGCGAGAAGCGGTAGACGTGCGCCATCTCCAGCAGGTCCGGGTCCACGGACCGGGTGCCCTGGTAGATCTGCAGCATCAGCGCGGGCGCCGAGGACAGCGCGACGGCGGCGACGGGGTTGACCAGGTCGATCCCGAACCAGATCACGCACAGAAGCGCCCAGACCAGGCCGGGGATGGTCAGCCCGAGCAGCACCGCGGGTTCGAAGAATCGGCGGGCGAACTCGTTGCGCCCCATCGCGATCCCCACCGCGACCGCGACCACGAAGGCCAGCGCGAAACCGAGCCCGACGCGCAGCACGGTGATGCCGAGCTGTTCGGCGAACGACCCGTCGGACACGATCTCGACCAGCTCGGTCACGATCTGCGGCACGCCGGGCACCAGCACGGTGTCGAGCAGGACGGACATCAGCTGCCAGGCGCCGGCGAGCAGCACGAGGAACAGCAGGGCGGGGAGCGCGCGCAGCCGCCGCCGGGGCCGCGCCGGCGCGGCGGGCACGGCCGTGGGGCGGGCGGGGCGGAGGTCGGTCGCCGTCACGCGGGTGCTCCCAGGTCGACCCAGGGGACCTGCGCGGGTGCGGCCTTGATCAGCCCGACCTGCTGCGCCACCTCGGTCTGCTTGCGGAGGTTGGCGAACACCGACTCGCCCCAGGCGACCGGGTAGACGTCGCGCATCCGGCTGGGGAGCAGGTCGATCGCGGCCTTCTCGTCGGCCGGGATGCCGTAGGCGTCGTACAGCTCGGCGAGGACCTGCGGGCGCTGCTGGATGATCTCGTGCGCCTCGAGCCGCAGGGTCGCGAGCGCGGCGGCGGTCTCGCGGTTGCCGTCGACCCAGGCGCGGGTGGCGCCCTGCCCGTTGAGGAACAGCGCGTCGGGGTCCTCCCCGGTGCCCTGCGCCCACAGCTCGCCGACGGTCGCGATCTGCCGCGCGCCCTTGCCGACGAGCCGGGTGGCGTTGGGCTCGATGGTGACGATCGCGTCGACGTCGCCGCGGTCGAGGAGGGCCAGCCCGGCCAGCACCGCGCCCGGGAAGAGCTGGTAGTCGGCGTTGAGGTCGCCGCCGTTGACCGCGGCCGCGAGCTGGGTGGAGCGGAAGGCGTCGCTGTTGTTCGGCGGCGTCGCGACCTTCTTCCCGCGCAGGTCGGCGGGGGTGCGGTAGGGGCTGTTCTCCGGGACCAGCCAGCGGACGTGGTTGTTCAGGCTGGTGCTGAACAGGACGACGTCGGCGCCGGCCTCGGCCGCGACCACGGCACCGAGGGGGCCCATGCTCGCCACGTCGAGCGCGCCCGAGAGCAGCTTGTTCTGGACGTCGCCGGGCCCGGTGCCGGCCACGTAGGTGAGGTCGAGGTTCCCGACCAGGTTGTTCTGCTCGCTGATCGGGCGGATCACCGCGCCCGCGGTGCCCGCCTGGGTGTCCTCGACCCGGGCCGCGAGCGCCGGGCCGGAGCCCGAGGAGCCGGACGAGCCGCCGCACGCGGCGAGCAGGGACGTACCGGCGAGGCCGGCGGCACCGAACAGGCCGGCGCGCAGCACGGCCCGCCGGTCGAGCAGCAGGGGACGAGCGGGCATGGGGGTACTCCAGGGAGGGCGCGCGGGGGCGCGCGACAGCGGACCGGCACGCGACGCGTGCGGTCTCGAGGGAGGGGCGAGGACGGGGTCGGGGGCGCTCAGCGCCCCGGACACGTCCCGCCGTTGATCAGGCAGAGGTCGACGTGCCGGCGCCGGGTGAGCAGCGGTGTGGTCACCCTGTTCATCGCAGGGCCCGCAGGGTCTCGTAGCCGGAGCGGCCGTCGGTCAGCCGCCAGGAGCGCATCCAGGCGTAGGTCTCGGTGAACCGGCGCTCGGTGAACGGCGCGATGTGCGTGTAGCGGTAGTAGTCCGGGCGCAGGTCGGCCGGGTCGAGCCGGTCCCCGGCCTCCGCGGCGATCGTCGGCGCCCAGCGGGCCCGGTCGGCGTTGATCAGGTCCACGGCCTTGTCGACGGCGGTGCGGTAGGCCTCCTGCTGCGCGCCCGTGAGGTGCGGGGCGACGACCTGGGAGCCGCGGTAGGCGTAGGTGCTGAGGACGTGCGCGCCGTGGGCCAGCGCGACGGACAGGAAGGGCTCCATCAGCATCGTCGCGCGGGACTCGCCGGCCAGCAGCAGGTCGAGCCGGGTCGCGGGCGGGCCGGTGTGCGCCAGCGTGATCCGCTCGCGCGGCACGGTGCCCTCGAGCACGTGCAGCGCGGTGTAGTGCGAGGCCGTGTACTCGTTGACCGAGACCGGGACGTCGGCCAGGTCGTGCGGTTCGTTGAGGTCGTCGTCGAGGCTGACCAACGCCTGCGCCACGACGGCCGCGCGCAGGTGCCCGATCCGGCCGCCGCGGGTGTCCCGCTCGAGCCGGTCGATGCCGCCCCACTCGCAGACGTTGTAGACGTCCGCCCGGGCGGCGGTGAACTGCGACTCCTTGTGCCGCGCCGCCGGGTTGCGCTCGGCGTCGGCGGAGCGGTCCGCGGCGTCGGCGAAGCGCACCCGGAGCCCGACGGCCTCGAAGAGCCCCTCCTGCACGGCCACGATCTCGGGGAGGTCGAAGACGACGTGGTTGGGCGACACGACGATCTCGTCGTCGCGGTCCGTGGTCACGTGCGTTCGCCTCCTGTCCCGATCGGGTGAGCCGAGAGTAGGCAGGCCCCGCGGCGATGGTCAACGCCCCTTTGCGGGATGCGGGACACATTCGCGCATCGCGAAATGTCCGGTCAGGAGCAGCGGCGTGGAGCAAATGTCCGGTCAGAAATCCCCGAACGCCATCGACACCGGCAGGCCCTCCAGCGCGTCGGCCGCGGACCGCACGACCGAGCCCAGCTCGTCGAGCCGCCCGTCGGGCAACCGGCTGGCCGGACCCTGGATCTCGACCCCCATCCGGACGTGCTCGCTCGCCCCGACCACGGGTGCCGCGACCGCCCGCAACGCGGGGTCGTGCGGGTCGTCGAGCACGGCGTAGCCCCGGAACTGGGTGGCCAGCAGGTCGATCTCCGTCGCCCACGACTCGGGACTGCCGCTCCCCGTCCGCGTCAGGACCTCCGCGGCCTGCCCCACCGGATCGGTGCCGAACGCCACGATCGCGCAGCCGATGGCGGACTCCAGCAGCGGCACGCGGGCACCGGGGCGGCCGGTGTAGCGCAGGGCCTTCGTGGACGGCACGGACAGCAGCACCAGCACCTCGTCGCCGCGGCGCATGCCGATGCTGGCCGTCTCGCCGGTGCGGTCGGCGAGCTCCTTGAGCACGTCGGCCGCCTCCGGGACGCCCGAGGCGCCGAGGGCCTTGCGCGCCAGCCGCAGCAGCAGCGGGCCCGGGAGGAAGCGCTCGCTGCCCTGGTCACGGCACAGCAGGTTGCCCGAGACGAGGGTGTGCGCCAGCCGGTGCACCGTGCTCACCGTCAGCCCGGTGATCTTGGCGATCTCGGTGGTGGTGAGTCCGTGCGGGCTGTCGACGACCACGCCGAGCACCGAGGCCGCGCGGGCCACGGACTGGATCTCGGAGCCGCGCGCGGACGGGGCGGCGGCCGTCATGCCCGCTCCGGGGGCGACGGGGGAACTGGCAGCACCGATCCACCGTAGCCGCGCCCCGGCGGGAAATCGGTGGCGGCGACACCCGGACCGCCCCACCCTTCACCGCCGATGACCGTCCTCTCCGCCGCCCAGGTCCGCGCCTTCGTCGACGACGGGTTCGTCCGGCTCGAGGAGGCCTTCCCCCGCGCGCTCGCCGACGAGTGCCGCACCCTGCTGTGGGAGCAGGTGCGCACCGAGACCGGCGCCTCGCCCGACGACCCCGCCACCTGGACCGTGCCCGTCCACCGCATCTCCGGCCGGGGCGATCCGCCCTTCCAGCGGGCCGCCACGACCGAGCGGCTGCACGGGGCGCTCGACCAGCTCGTCGGGCCGGGGCGGTGGCGGCCGCGGCGCGGGCTCGGCACCTTCCCGATCCGGTTCCCGCACCCGGACGACCCGGGCGACGCCGGCTGGCACGTCGAGGGCAGCTTCGCGGGACCCGACGGCGGGTTCCGGCTCAACCTGCGCTCGCGGGGCCGGGCGCTGCTGCTGCTCTTCCTGTTCTCCGAGGTCGGTGAGGCGGACGCCCCGACGACGGTGCGCATCGGCTCGCACCGCGAGGCAGCCCGGCTGCTCGCTCCGCACGGCGACGAGGGCGCGGACTTCTTCGCCTTCGCCGGCGAGGCCGTCCCGGCCACCGAGGACCTGCCCGTCGCGCTCGCCACCGGCCTGCCCGGGGACGTCTACCTCGTCCACCCGTTCCTGGTGCATTCCGCGCAGCGGCACCGCGGGACCCGGCCGCGGTTCATGGCCCAGCCGCCCCTCGACCCGACGGGCCTGCTGGACCTGCACGCCGCGGATCCGACGCCGGTCGAGGAGCCGGTGCTGGCGGCCCTCGGGTGAGCCTCGACCTCCTCCGCGATCCCCGGTACCCGCGGTCCGCCGGCTTGACCCGCCCGGTTGGTGGCCTGCGCCGCCCGGAAGCGGTGAGGTCGGCGCCGCCGGTCAGCGTCCGGTGCCGGCCGTGGGTGCGGCGCGGTCGGCGAGGGCCCGGACCTCGCCGGTGACGCGCGGCCAGAGCTCCCGCGGGAGATCGTGCCCGACGCCGGGCAGCAGCACGAGCCGGGCGCCCGGGATCGCGGCCGCGGTGGCGCGGGCCGCCGACGGGCGGACGACCGGGTCCTGCTCGCCGTGCAGGACCAGCGTGGGCGTGCGGACCTCGGCCAGCCGGCCGCCGCTCCACGGCGCGCCCGTCTGCCTGCCCTGTGCCCCGGCGTCGTGGACGCCGCGGGAGATCGCGAGCTCCCGCCCGACGGCGGCGCGGGCGGCGGACTCGTCGAAGGCGTAACCGGGCGAGGAGATCCGCCGGGCCAGGGCCACCCCCGCGGCGAGGTGGCCCTCGTCGTCCTCCGGGGTGCCGAGCCGGGACGCCCAGAGCACGAAGCCGAGGCGGACGTGCCGCAGCTGCGCGAGCCCGCGGGCGTCGCTCGGCATGGCGCCGGAGACCGTGATGCTCCGGACCCGGTCCGGATGACGCAGCGCGATGCGTTGTGTGAGCAGGCCGCCCAGCGAGTGGCCGAACAGGTGTGCACTGTCCCAGCCCAGCGCGTCGAGCACCGCGACGGCGTCGTCCGTCATGTCCTCGGCCGTGTAGGCCACCGGCCGCCGCCGGAAGAGTCCGACGAACGGGTGCACCTGCGCGTGCTCGCGGAAACGCGTGGACTCGCCCGCGTCCCGCTGGTCGTAGGAGACGACGTGGAAGCCCTGCTCCACCAGGGCCGCCACGAACCCCTCCGGCCACCGGACGCGGGCGGCGCCGAGGCCCATGACCAGCAGCAACGGCTCGCCTCCGCCCCCGCCCAGGTCCTCGTAGGCGATCCGGACCTCACCGTTGTCGGCGTACCGCGTGACCACCGGGGCCTCCTTCGCGATCGTTGTTCGCAAATGACGGTACCGATCGCGTACGACGTTCGCAAATGACCACACGGACCGCTTCCGCCCGCGGCGGGTCGCTGCCACGATGGCCGCATGAGCGGGATCAGGAGGGTGGCGGGCGCCATCCTCGCCGTGGCCGACCAGGACCGGATGCTGGAGTTCTTCGGGCGGCTCGGGTTCGAGACCGTGACCGACGCCGAGATGTGGCCTGGCGCGCGCTGGGTCGAGGTGCGGCCGCCGGGCGCGGAGACGTCGGTGGTGCTGAGCGCGGCGAAGGACTTCGGCCGCGACCCGGACCAGGGCTACCCGATGACCTTCGCGACCGAGGACGTCGCCGCCTTCGCCGCCGAGGTCCGCGCCGCCGGCGTCGAGGTGACCGAGCCGACGACCGAGGGCTGGGGCACGTTCGTGAACGTCACCGACCCCGAGGGTCGGCAGTTGCTGGTGGCCGAGCGGACCTGACCGGTCCGGCTCAGTCCGCCAGCCGCACCGCGGCGGTGGCGGTGCGCCACCGCTCGTCGAGCCGCGTCGAGTTCGCCGTGCCCGCGCGGTGACAGTCCTCGATCGTGCCGATGAGCCGGTAGAGGGCCTCGGCCACGAAGCCGCCGGGCAGCGTGGCGACGGCCGTGCTCGCCTCCGAGATGGCCCGGGAGACCTGCGGCGACCGCGGCGAGTGCCGCAGCGCGGCGACCGCGAAGTAGACCGCGCGGAGAGCGCGGCGCAGCTCCCGGTCCGGCGCCGTCCCGCGCCGGTCGCGCTCCGCCCGGCCCTGCTGGTGGATCCGCCCGTCCATCCGCACACACCTCCTGCGTCGGTGTCCCGTCAATACCGAGTTGACGTTCGTCAACCTATCATTGACGGCCGAGACGTCAAGCTAGCATTGACGCGTGTCGGCTGACGGTGGCCTCAAGCACGTGCAGAAGGCCCTCGACGCCCTCGCGGCCGCCGGGAGCCCCCTCGAGGCCCTGGCCGCGGCGAGGGACCTCCGCCGTGCTGCGGAGGAGGTCGAGCGCCGCCGCGCCGCCGAGGCCCGCGAGGCCGGCGCGAGCTGGTCGAAGATCGGCGCGCTCTACGGCACCACCAAGCAGAACGTCCAGCAGCGCTTCGGCGCCGCCCGGAAGCGGGCGGGGGAGGAGCCGGCCTGACCGCCGCTCAGGCCCGCGTGGCGAGGGCCGAGGAGAGGCGGTCGGGATCGGGCTGGGCGGGTGCGGGGACCCCGTCGTGGTGCGTGGCCTGCACCTCCCGGACCCGGGCGACGACGGCGGGGTCTGTGTAGACGTCCTCGGGGCGGGCGAGCATGCCCCGCACCGAGGTGGCGGCGCGGAAGAGGGTCGCATCGACCAGGGCCGCGGCGGACAGCTCGTCGAACCCCACCCGGCTCGCCGACGGCGCCGGCGGCGGGGGCGCCGCCGGTGTGGCGGGCCGGCCGGCGAGCACGCCCCGCTCGTGCAGCACCCCGCGGACCCGGGCGAGCCGGGCCGCGTCCGTGCGTGCCTGGTCGACGTAGTACGGCTCGACGCCCTCGGTGATCGCCGCGTCGTGCGCCAGGGCGCGGGCGTGCGGGTCGCGGGGGTGCGCGGCGAGCACGTCGACGAGGTCCAGCGCGGTGCGGAGGGCCACGCCCAGCCCGCGGGCGAGCGTCGGGTTGGTGGTGCAGACGCCGTCGCCCACGGCGTGCAGCCCCAGGGCGACCGGGCCCGCCGCGTCGACCAGCCGGTGCAGGGTGTTGTGCAGGCCGCCCATCGGGAACACGTCGCTGATCGGTTCCAGCACGTCGAGCCAGCCCCGCAGACCCGGCACGGCGTCGAAGACCGCGGTGAACACCTCCGGGTCCCGCAGGACGCGGAACCGGTGGTCCTCGGCCAGCGGGCACAGCCCCAGCACGACGGTCCCGTTGTCGGCGCCCCACATCCCGGCGACGAACTCGTCGAGCGGGAGGATCGTGCGGTTGTCCGCCCGGCCGGGCAGGCCGTCCGTGCTCCGCAACCGGTAGTGCCGGCTGTAGTAGGCGAGACCGCAGTCGGCCGTGACGACGGGCCGCGGCCGCGCACCCGCGTCGACCAGCCAGCCGTCGATCCGGGACCGCCGCCCCGACGCGTCGACCACGACGTCGGCGGCCACCTCGCCGTCGTCGAGGCGGACCCCGGTGACCTTCGGCGGGGCGCCGCCCCGGGTCCGCAGCCCGCGGACGGTCGCGCCGGTGTGCAGCGTGATCCCGCGTTCGGCCCGCACGCCCGCGTCGAGGACCCGGTCGAGCGTCGACCGGCGGGTGAGCAGCATGGTGAAGCGGTCGTCGCCGGGCTCGGGGGCGAGGTCGCGGAGCGTGGGCGGGAGCTGGGCCTCGAGCCGGGACTCGACGGCGCCGTCGCCGACCAGCCCCGCGTGGACGTCCGGCAGGTGATCGCGCAGCAGGAGCCGGTAGCGGGCGAGCAGCACGTGCGGCTGCACGATCTGCGGCGCGGTGGGCCGGAAGGCCCGGCCGGCGGCCTCCTCGACCGAGCCGGCGGGCTCCAGCGGCTCGCGCTCCAGCACGGTGACGTGGTGCCCGGCACGCGCGCCCAGCAACGCGGTCATCAACCCGGCGGCCCCCGCGCCCACGACCACGATCTCCATGCCGCCCCCCTGAGTCGTCCCCTCCTCAGTGGAGCAGCATCTTCAGCCCGATGACCAGTCCGCCCAGCGCCGCGCTGCACAGACCCCAGCAGACGGCCTGGACCACGGAGGCGCCGGCCCGGCGGGCCGCTACGTGCCCGAAGCCGCCGAGCATGACCGTGGCGAGGCCGAGCGCGACGAACACCGCGAGCGGGAGGCGCCCGGTGAGCAGCGCGAGGACGACCAGGAGCACGAGCGGCGTCAGTCCCGCCTCCACGACGGGGAGCCCCCGCCGCAGCGCCGCCCGGACCCGCTCGCCCCGACCGGCGGCGTGGACGGCGGCGGCCAGCACGTCCGCGTACCGCTCGGCGGCCCAGTACACGGCGACGGTCACCACCACGGTGAGGACGATCTCGCGGAGGTCGCCGTGCGCGCTGCCGACCGCGATCCCGGCCGCGCCGATGACGGTGCCGTAGATCGCCTGGGAGAGGTCCTCCTCGCTGTGCCACCGGTACCGGCTGAGCGGGGTGTGGCGGAACAGCCTGCGGAACGGGCCGGGCGGTGCCGACGCGGCGGGGGTCGACGCGCCGGGGGAGGCACCCGTCGCCACCCCGCTGCCGTCACGGTCGGGTGTGCGGGCCACGGCCCGACGATGGACCGGCGGCGGCCGGGGGCCGTCACCCAACAGGGGTGAGAGGAACCGCCCACACCGCCGGGGTGAGGGTGCGCGCGGCCGGTCACGCCATGCTGGGCGGCGTGAGTGGGGAGTCCTCGCCGGTCCCGGGACTGACGATGCTGCGGTCCTACCGCCGGGCGTGGCTGCCCCGCGACGTCGTCGCCGGCCTGGTCCTGACCGCGCTGCTCGTGCCGCAGGGCATGGCCTACGCGGAGCTGGCGGGGCTGCCCGCGATCACCGGCCTGTACACGTCGATCCTCTGCCTGCTCGCCTACGCCGTCCTCGGCCCGTCGCGGATCCTCGTGCTCGGGCCGGACTCCTCGCTCGGCCCGATGATCGCGGCGACCGTACTCCCGCTCGTCGCGGCGGACGGCGACCCGCAGCGCGCCGTCGCGCTGGCCTCGGCGCTCGCGCTGATGACCGGCGTGATCATGGTGGTCGCCGGGCTGGGCAGCCTCGGGTTCGTCGCGGACCTGATCTCGAAGCCGACCATGATCGGCTACATGAACGGGCTGGCCCTGACGATCCTCGTCGGGCAGCTCCCGAAGCTCTGCGGGTTCTCGGTCGACGCCGAGGGGTTCGGCGGCGAGGTCGCCGGGTTCGTGCGGGGCGTGCTCGGCAGCGAGGTCGTGCCGGCGGCGCTGGCCGTCGGTCTGGGAGGCCTGATCCTCATCGGGGTGCTGCAGCGGGTGCTCCCGCGGATCCCCGGGGTGCTGGTCGTGGTCGTGCTGTCGATGCTCGCGGCGGCCCTGTTCGGGCTGGACGAGCGGGGCGTCGTGCTGGTCGGCACGCTGCCGCAGGGTTTCCCGCCGCCCACCCTGCCGCTGATCGGGCTGTCGGACCTCCTCCCGCTGCTCGCCGGTGCCGCCGGCATCGCGCTCGTCTCGCTGACCGACACGATCTCGACCGCCTCGTCGTTCGCCGCGCGGGAGGGCCGGACGATCGACGGCAACCGGGAGATGGTGGGGATCGGCGCGGCGAACCTCGCGGCCGGCTTCTTCCAGGGCTTCCCGGTCAGCACGAGTGGGTCGAGGACGGCCGTGGCGGTGCAGGTCGGGGCGCGCACGCAGGTCACCGGCCTGGTCGGGGCGGCCGCGATCACCCTGATCCTGCTGCTGGCCCCGGGCCTGCTGCGCACCCTGCCGCAGCCGACCCTCGCGGCGGTCGTGATCGCCGCGTCGGCCTCGCTCGCCGACGTCCGCGGGACGGTGCGGCTGTACCGGGTGCGGCGGACGGAGTTCGCGCTGTCGGTCGCGGCCTTCCTCGGGGTGGTGCTGCTCGGCGTGCTGCCGGGGATCGCGGTGGCCGTCGCACTCTCGATCGGCAACGTGTTCCGGCGCGCGTGGTGGCCGTACCAGACCGTGCTCGGCCGGGTCCCCGGCCTGCCGGGCTTCCACGACGTCCGCAGCTACCCCGAGGCCGAGCTGCTGCCGGGCTGCGTCCTCGTCCGGTTCGACGCGCCGCTCTTCTTCGCGAACGCCCGGACCTTCCGCGAGCAGCTGGAGCGGCGGAGCCGGAGCGACCCGGCGCTCCGCTGGATCGTGGTGGCGGCGGAGCCGATCACGGACGTCGACACGACCGCGGCGGACATGCTCCACGACCTGGACGTCGCCCTCAACGGCCGCGGTGTGCACCTCGTGTTCGCCGAGATGAAGGACCCGGTGCGTCGCAAGATCGACCGCTACGAGCTGACCGGCACCATCGACCCCGCGCACTTCTTCCCGACCCTCGACGCCGCCGTCGACGTCTTCCGGCGGGAGACCGGCGCGCGGTGGACCGCGCCGCGGCCGGGGTGACGGTCAGGTCCGCCGGCCCCGGCGCTGCCGGTGGACGACGATCCACGCCGTCCCGGCCAGCGCCAGCCCGCCGAGGAACACCGCCGCCTCCGCGACGACCAGGCCGACGAGGATGCACAGCACGGCCAGCGTGACCAGCACCGGCAGGAGCCAGCGACGCCTGCCGGCGGGCGGCCCGAGGCCGCGCCCGAGCCGTCTGTCCAGCTCCGGGTCCTCCGCGCGCAGCTGGCGCTCGATCGCCGTGAGCAGGCGCTCCTCGTCGCCGCTCAGCACGGTGCACGCCCCGTGCCGGGCGTGGCCGTCCGTTCGTCCCCCGCAGGCACCGCGACCTCCCCCGCTCGCCGTCCGTCGGACGATGGGCGGCCCGACGTCCGCGCGCCTCGCCCCGGCGGGGTGAAGGTCGGTCGGGAGTGGGAGCGATCGGAGTAGCCGGGCACGGCCGCGAACAGGGCTTTGGCCACTTCACAGCCCTACGGCCGCGATGCGACCGTGCCGGGACCATGGCCCGCACCGAGTACTACCACCATCCGGACCCGCCGCGGCCCACCCTCGTCGCGCCGAGCGTCTTCGCCGTGGTGCGCGACGACGCCGACCGGGTCCTGCTCGTGCGGCGCGTCGACGACGGATTCTGGGAGCTCCCCGGCGGCCGCGTCGAGATCGGCGAGTCGGCGGTCGACGCGGCGGAGCGGGAGGTGGCGGAGGAGAGCGGGGTCGCGATCAAGGTGGTGCGCGTGGCCGGGGTCTACAGCGACCCCGGCCACGTCGTCGTCGACGGCACCGGCGAGGTGCGCCAGCAGTTCGCGGTCTGCGTGCACGCCCGGCCGGTGTCCGGGGAGCCGCGGCCCGACGGCGAGGAGACGAGCGAGGCGGACTGGGTGACCATCGACCGGCTCGACGGGCTGGCGATGCACCCGGCCATGCACCAGTGGCTCCGGCACGCCCTCGCCGAGCCCGACCACGCGCACGTCGGGTGAGGGCCGCCACCCGGAACCCGAGGCGTGGGGCCCTGTCGGGACGGCCGCGTCGCAGGGAAGACTGGCCGCGTGACGGGTGACCAGGCTCCCGCGGCCGAGCAGCTGCTGCGCGTGGAGTCGCGCCGGGCGGGGCCCGCGATGGTGGTGACGGTGGCGGGAGAGGTGGACATGTTCACCGCCCCGCGCGTGGAGGCGGCGGTCGGCCGGGCGCTCGCCGACCCCGCGGTGGACGTGATCGTGGTCGACCTGACCCGGGTCGACTTCCTCGACCAGGCCGGCCTGAGCGCGCTGGTCACCGCGCACCGGGCGGCACAGCGGCAGGACGAGCCGCTGCGGGTGGTCGTCGACCACAACCGGCCGGTCGTCCGGCCGCTCGAGATCACTGGCCTGGAACGCGTCCTGGCCCTGTACTACGACGTGGCGGAGGCGCTCGGCGAGCCGCGCGGCAGCAGGGGCTGACCCGGCGGGACCGGCGTGCGGCGGCCCGGCTGGTCCTGCGGGGGCGGGGCGCGTCACACTCTCGGGTAGTGCCAGCGCATCGGGACCGGTCGGACCGTGCGGGCCCGCTCCCCGGCGCGGGTCCGGGTGGTGCCGCGCCCCGTGCCGCCCGCCACGGGCACGCCTGGGAGATCCGGCTCCCGGCCGTACTCGAGACGCTGGGCCTGGTACGCACCGGGCTGCGACGCCGGTTGGCGCAGCTCGAGTGGCCGGACGACGCCGCCCTGGACGTCCTCCTCGCGGTCAACGAGGCGGTGAGCAACGCCGTGGAGCACGCCTTCCCGCCCGGGGCGCCGGACGGGACGGTGGAGGTCGTCGCGGAGGTCGAGCCGGTCGACCGGCAGCGGCGCCTCCGGGTCCGGATCCGCGACACCGGTCGCTGGCTCCCGCGGCCCGGCCCCGAGGAGGACGTCAACCGGCGCCGCGGGCTGCCGATGATGTCCGTGCTGATGGCCGAGGTCCTGATCCACCGCGGCGGCCCGGCGCCTTCCGACGGCACGGTGGTGACCCTGCTCAGCCCGCCCGTCCCCACCCTGTGAGTGGCGGGGGTGGGGGGTGGGCCATTAAGCCCCCAAAACTGCGGAGTGGGGGTTTCGTAGAAGAGACCGGATAAAAACACAAACAC